>JAHZAT010000099.1 GCA_019423795.1 Clostridiales bacterium | reverse complement strand
CTGAAAATCCTCGTGTCGCTGGTTCGATTCCGGCTCTGGGCATCTTTTTTATTTTATAAAGAAATTCAAAGAGTTAACTTTCAGAAAGAATGAAAAAACCGAAAGTTGACTCTTTTTTTTAATTCCTATTCAATAGGAATTAAGTATGATATAATAAAAATGAAAAAATATGTTTACAAAGGGATAAAAAATGACATCAATTTATAATAAGTTGAAACAACTACAATACAAAGAAGATTATCCTTTTCACATGCCAGGACATAAAAGAAATTTAAAGATCGATTCATTATTAGATGCGATTTCCAAAATTGATATTACAGAGATCACAGGATTTGATGATCTTCACCATCCAGAAGAAATGATTCGAGAATTGATGGATGATTTAAAACAGATTTATGGAACAAAAGAGAGTTATCTACTGGTAAACAGCAGCACTGCGGGGAATTTAGCTGCAATAGCTGCATTGTGTAATATTGGAGATAAGATACTGGTTGCGAGAAACTGTCATAAGTCAGTCTATCACGCGATAGAATTGTTGGGACTTGATCCAATCTATATTTATCCAGAGATTGATGAATATGGAATCTGTAAAGGCATTACGAAGGAACAGATAGAAAATATCATAACAAAAGAAACTTCAATTAAGGCAATGGTCCTTGTTTCACCAACATATGAAGGAAGAGTATCAGATATCGAAGGAATATCAGATGTTCTGCATCGAAATAATATACCATTGATCGTAGATGAAGCTCATGGGGCTCATTTTATTTATCATGAGGCATTTCCAGAGAGTGCAGCAAATAGCGGAGCAGACATTGTGATACAAAGTCTGCACAAGACATTGCCCGCATTTACGCAAACGGGATTACTTCATTTGTGCACAGATTGTGTCACAAGAGAAATGATGCAAAAGAAATTGTCAATATTTCAGAGCAGTAGCCCATCCTATGTGTTGATAGCATCAATTGAACAATGTATCCACATATGTAATGAAAATCGTGGATATTTTCAACAATACTACGAGAAATTGTGGATACTACGTGAAAAACTAGAAGAATTAAAATATATTAAACTGGTACCAACGGATGATATTGGAAAACTTGTGTTTTCGGTAAAAGACACGACAATATCTGGAGAAGAACTATTTGAGATTTTAAGAGACAACTATCATTTAGAGATGGAAATGTCAGAACTTTATTATGTGATCGCAATGACAAGTGTGTGCGATACACAAGAAGGGTACGATAGATTGTATCAGGCATTAAAAGAGATCGACAGTGAGATCACAAAAAAGAATACAGAGTATTTATTTTTGGAAAATGATTTTCATCAAAATAAAAAGATGTTAAAACCAGAAGAAGCTGCAACAAAAGATCGAATACAGATTGATTATGATGATGCAAAAGATGAGATTGCAGCGGAATTTATTTTTTTGTATCCACCAGGAATTCCACTTGTTGTGCCTGGAGAAGTGATCGATAAGTATGTGATCGATAAGATCAGACAGTATGAGCAATATAATATGAAAGTGATAGGACTGAATGATCATAAAATATATATAATAAATAGATGAGAGGATATAAATATGGGATTATTTTTGACCGTTGAAGGACCAGATGGAGCTGGAAAAACAACACAAATTGAATTACTAAGAGACTACTTATCTGCTAAAGGTTATGATATAATAGTATGTAGGGAACCTGGCGGAACTCCCATCAGTGAAGCAGTAAGGAATGTGATCCTTAATAAAGAATTCACTGAGATGGGGCATATGACAGAATTACTGCTTTATGCAGCTGCCAGAGCTCAATTGATCGAAGAAGTCATTCGTCCGGCATTAGAAGATGGAAAGATCGTAATCTGTGATCGATTTGTGGAATCTTCTGCAGTCTATCAGGGAATTGCCAGAGGAATGGGAATTGATCTTGTTTACAAAGTAAATCAATTTGCAATCGGAGATACGATGCCAGATCTGACGATTATGATCGATCTGGATGCAGAAGCTGGTATTTCAAGAAAGAAAAAACAGGCAGAGCTGGACCGAATGGAAAGCGAGACAATTGATTTTCATAAGAAGGTTGTTGAAGGATACAGACAACTTGCGAGCCTGCATCCAGATAGAATCTATACTGTTGACGGAAGTTTGACGATCGAAGAGATTCATCAGAAGATTGTTTCACAGGTCAACAAAAAATTTCATGGTAAAGGGTGATGTAGTATGAAGAGTTTTGATGCAATTATAGGACATAAAAAAATAATTTCTCATTTTGAAGAAGCAATCAAGACGGGAAAAGTTTCCCATGCCTATTTATTAAGTGGCGAAGATGGAAGCGGAAAGATGATGATCGCAAAGGCAGTTGCGAAGGCACTTCTGTGCGAACACAAAGATGGATGTGGAGAATGTGCAGCATGTAAGCAGGTGGATTCATTAAATCATCCAGATGTCATTTATATTACTCATGAAAAGTATGAAATCAGAGTTGATGATATTCGAAAAGGGATCAATGAGACGATCGATATTAAACCGTATAGCGGAGATTATAAGATTTATATCATTGATGATGCGGATAGAATGAATGCAGGAGCGCAGAATGCCTTATTAAAGACATTAGAAGAACCACCTGCATATGCAGTGATTCTTCTATTAACAAACAATAAGGATAGATTGTTAGATACGATTCTCTCAAGATGTGTGTCCATGACATTAGGAAGTGTCAGAGAAAGCGAAATTGAAGATTATCTAAAAGCCAATACAGGGGCAAGTCATGCAGATATCGCATTTGCAGCAGCATTTTCACTTGGGAATATTGGACGTGCATTGCATGTACTGGATACAGAAGAATTTAAAGATATGCTGAATGATACAATGAACGTGATCACTCATATGAAGAGTATGGAGATTTATGAAGTTGTATCGTATGCGAAGAGTCTGACAAAATATAAGAATGAGATTTATGATTTCCTTGATATCATTATGGTATGGTATCGAGATATGCTGATTCTTAAGACAACAGGATCTTTAAATCAACTTGTATTTAAAGATAAATACCGTCAGCTAAAAGATCAGGAGATTTATATTTCATTTGAGGGAATCAGTCATATTCTTGATGAGGTAGAAAAGGCTAGAAGGCGACTGATCGCGAATGTTAATTTTGAAGTGGCAATCGAAATGCTGCTTGTGACGATAAAGGAGAATGGTAAAGTATGGTAGAAGTAATTGGAGTGCGATTTCGTACTGCAGGAAAGATATATTTCTTTAATCCAAAGGAATTTCAGGTAAAGTCAGGAGACCACGTGATCGTGGAAACTGCCAGAGGAATTGAATTTGGATCAGTCGTTTCTGAGAGAAGACAGGTAAAGGAAAAATGCATCGGAGATGAATTAAAACCTGTTTTAAGAATCGCAACCAAAGAAGATGAAGAAAGGGCAGCAAAGAATAGAGAGAAAGAAAAAGAAGCATATAAGATATGCCTTGATAAGATCAAGGAGCATGAGCTTGATATGAAGCTTGTATCAACAGAATATACATTTGATAATAATAAAGTATTATTTTACTTTACGGCAGATGGACGAGTTGATTTTCGTGAACTTGTAAAGGATCTGGCAGCAGTGTTCAGGACAAGAATTGAATTACGACAGATCGGTGTCAGAGATGAAGCCAAGATGCTTGGTGGTATGGGAATCTGTGGAAGAAAATTATGCTGTAATACATTTTTATCTGAGTTTGCGCCTGTTTCTATCAAGATGGCCAAAGAGCAGAATCTGTCACTGAATCCGACAAAGATTTCAGGAGTCTGCGGAAGATTGATGTGCTGTCTTAAGAATGAACAGGAAACATATGAGTATTTAAACAGTAAGCTTCCAAATGTTGGTGAGAAATTAAAGACAAAAGATGGCGTAGTTGGAGAAGTTCAGAGAGTAGATGTACTTCGACAGAAGGTAAAACTGATCGTGGAAGATGAGAATGGAGATAAAGAAATCCAGGAATATAAGATTGATGATCTTCTGATGAGAAAGAAAAAGCCACAAGGATGTCAGGGGTGCAGCAAAGGATGCAATAATAAGAATCAAGGATGTAATAAAGGACATGGAAAGAGAAAGAATTGATGATCTTGGGATCAATGGTTATCAGATCATCCAGAAAGAACAGGGATTTTGTTTTGGAATGGATGCGGTTCTTTTATCAGATTTTGCACAAGTTAAGAATGGTGGGAGAGTTCTAGACCTCGGTACGGGGACTGGAATCCTCCCAATTTTGATGGAGGCAAAGACGAAGGCTGTTCATCTTACAGGGCTTGAAATACAGCCAGAGATGGCGGAGATGGCGGCAAGAAGTGTCAAATTAAATCATTTAGAAGATAAGATAGAGATCGTAGAGGGTGATATCAAAGAGGCTTCTGCGATTTTTTCGCATGATAGTTTTGACACGATCACATCAAATCCACCATATATGATCGGACAGCATGGACTTAAGAATCCGTCGGAGACGAAAGCAATCGCAAGACATGAGATACTTTGTACATTTGCGGATATCACGGCAGCAGCTAAAAAGCTTTTAAAGAATAAAGGAAAGCTGTTTCTGGTACACAGAACATTCAGATTGTCAGAGATTTTATGCCAGCTGTCTAAGGATGGATTAGAGCCAAAAAGAATCCGTTTTGTGCATCCATACATTGATAAAGAACCGAATATATTTTTATTAGAAGCAGTAAAAGGCGGAAAGTCAAGAATGACAGTTGAGCCTCCATTGATCGTTTATCAAAAAAAAGGAAAATACACAGAAGAAATTTATAAGATTTATGGAATGAATCTGGAGGAATAAGCATGAGTGGAACATTATATTTGTGTGCGACACCGATTGGTAATCTGGAAGACATTACTTTTCGTGTGATAAACACATTAAAAGAAGTTGATCTGATCGCAGCGGAAGACACAAGGCACAGTATCAAATTATTAAATCATTTTGAAATTAAGACAAAGATGACAAGCTATCATGAGTATAATCGTGTGGAGAAAGCAAAAGTTCTTGTAAAGCAGTTGCAGGAAGGAAAAGATATCGCACTCATTACAGATGCTGGGACACCGGGAATTTCAGATCCAGGAGAAGAATTGGTAAGACAGTGCCATGAAGCAGGAATCACAGTTACTGCATTACCGGGAGCATGTGCGTTGATCAATGCACTGATCATCTCTGGGCAGCCAACAAGAAGATTTTGTTTTGAAGCATTTCTTCCATCAGATAAAAAAGAAAGAAAACAGATTCTTGATTCTCTGGAAAATGAGACAAGATCTATTATCATTTATGAAGCACCACATCGTTTAGTAAGGACTTTGGAAGAACTACATGAAGTGCTTGGAGACAGATCCATGACATTATGTAGAGAACTCACAAAGAAGCATGAGAGCGTTTTTAAATCAACGCTTGGGGAAATCCTTGCCTATCATAGAGAAAATCCACCAAAAGGCGAATGTGTGATGATCATAGAAGGAAAATCATTTCAAGAATTAAAAGAAGAAAGCCAGGAAGAATTTTTAAAGATTCCATTGTCAGAGCATATGAACCGTTATATGGATCAGGGATATTCCAAGAAAGAAGCGATGAAACTGGTAGCCAAAGATCGAGGTGTTGGTAAGAGAGAGATTTATCAGCAGTTGTTGGAAGAGGAATAAAAATATATCAACAAAAAAGGTATGGGAAAATAATATCAATTCCCATACCTTTTGTTTGTCTTTATTGAAATGATCCCAAAAATTACGCTTCAGTAATTTCGAATCCAGCAAGTTTAGCTAATTCAATGATAGATTTTCTTGAGACTTTCTTTCCTTTGTAGTCAATCAGATCATCCATATCTTCTCCAGTAAAAATATCTGCAGGATTATATTTCTTTAAAATAATCTTATCGTCATCTACAAATATTTCAAGAGGATCGCGTTCGTTCACATCAAAGTTACGACGTAATTCGATCGGTAAAGTAATTCTTCCAAGTTCGTCAAGCCTTCTTACAATGCCTGTACTTTTCATGTGTAAACCTCCTTAATGTCTTACAATCATTTTATATCTTAAACCATAGCATACCAAAATCTGGTTGTCAATTCATTTGTTTACTTATAAACTAGAGAATAAATAAGTATAATTAACAGATTTCAGCACCTGCTGGCATATCTTTATCTGGTGTTACAAGAGCTAATTCACCCTTATCATTTTCAGCACAAAGTAACATTCCTTCAGAGAGAACTCCTGCTAATTTGGCTGGTTTTAAGTTCACAAGTACCATAACTTTCTTACCGACCATATCTTCTGGTTTATAATAAGCTTTGATACCAGAAACAATCTGTTTTACCTGGCTTCCGATCTTAACCTGAGAGCAAAGAAGTTTCTTGGATTTCTTCACTTCTTCACAGGCAATGATCTCACCAACCTGGAACTGCATCTTAGTGAAATCATCAAAAGTGATCTCATCTTTTGGTTCAATGTCGATGACAGTATCTTCTTCTACAGCAGCGTTTGCAGCTTTGACAGAAGCAGCCTGTTTCTCCATTAAGACTTTGGCTTTTTCCATAACTTCTTTCTCATCTAATCTTGCAAATAAGATCTGAGGTTTTTCAGTTACTTTTGTACCACTCTTGTAGTTTCCGAATGTTGCAAGGTTATCAAATTCAACCATAGATGTATTTAACTGAGCAAAGATCTTCTCAGATGTCTCAGGCATATATGGTGATAATAAAGATGCACCAATTGTGATTCCTTCAACAAGGTTGTATAAAACAGTAGCCAGACGGTCTTTTGAAGCTTCGTCTTTTGCTAATACCCAAGGCATAGTCTCATCAATATAACGGTTGCAGCGACGGAATAAGTTAAAGATCTCAGTCATTGAATCTGCAACACGAAGGTCAGCCATCTTCTCAGCAACTTTATCTCTTGTACCTGTCACAACGGCTTTCAGATCATCATCATAATCTCCTACAACACCCTTGTCTTCTACGATTCCTCCAAAATATTTGTTGGACATAGAAATCGTACGGTTTACAAGGTTACCAAGAATATTTGCAAGGTCAGAGTTCATACGCTCGATCATCAATTCCCATGAGATCACACCATCACGTTCGAAAGGCATTTCATGAAGAACGAAATAACGCACTGCGTCAACTCCGAAGAAGTCAACCAGATCATCTGCGTATAAAACGTTACCTTTGGATTTACTCATCTTACCATCGCCCTGAAGCAGCCAAGGATGTCCAAATACCTGTTTAGGAAGTGGAAGATCTAGTGCCATCAGGATGATTGGCCAGTAAATTGTATGAAAACGGATGATATCTTTACCGATCAGGTGAAGATCTGCAGGCCAGAACTTGTTAAACTTGTCTGAACTGTTTCCATCACAGTCATAACCGATACCTGTGATATAGTTTGTTAATGCATCTAACCATACATAAACGATGTGTCCTTCATCAAAGTCAACTGGGATTCCCCATGAAAATGATGTTCTTGAAACACACAGATCCTGAAGTCCAGGAAGAAGGAAGTTGTTCATCATCTCATTCTTACGGGATTCTGGCTGAATAAATTCAGGATGTGTATTGATGTGTTCGATCAGACGGTCTGCATATTTGCTTAATTTTAAGAAATAAGCTTCTTCTTTTGCAGGCTGTACTGGACGTCCGCAGTCAGGACATTTACCATCGACTAACTGGCTCTCTGTAAAGAAAGATTCACAAGGTGTGCAGTATAAACCTTCATATTCACCTTTGTAGATATCTCCCTGTTCATATAATTTCTTGAAGATCTTCTGAACCTGTTTCTCATGATCTTCATCAGTAGTTCTGATAAAGCGGTCATAAGAAGTATTCATAAGATCCCAGATTCTCTTGATCTCTCCAGCAACATCATCAACAAATTCTTTTGGTGTTACACCTTTTTCTTCTGCTTTTAATTCTACTTTCTGACCATGTTCGTCTGTTCCTGTCTGGAAAAATACGTCATAGCCTTCCATTCTTTTATATCGAGCAATACTGTCTGCCAGGATAATCTCATATGTGTTACCAATATGAGGTTTTCCGGAAGTATAAGTAATTGCAGTCGTAATATAATATGGTTTCTTACTCATAATGATCCTCCGATTTTCTGTTTCTATCCTTATAATTATAGTACATCTTGTGCGGATAGTCTATTTTTTTTCTTTAAAAAATAAGATATTAACAAGTGTTTATTTGGAGGTAGAAATGGAATTTGCAGGGAGATTGAAAAAGATCAGAATAAAGTTGATCATGATTGGAATTTGTCTGATATTTCTAGGAGGATATAGTCTGATCCAAGAATGGAAAGATCAAAAAAAGAATACAACAAAAAAAGTATTTGATCAGTATACGGATGCGTTTTTTAAAGAAAATATATCAACAAATGAGATCACGATGCATTTCTTTTTAGAAAATCCAGAAAAATATAGATTAGAACAACCAAAAAATCTTTATCCATCCATGGATCAGGGAAGTGTCTTGAATGAAAAAATTAAAATTTCAAAAGAAATTGAGAAGTTAAAAAAATTTAAACAAAAGGAATTGACGAAAAAACAGCAAAATACATATATGGTTTTGATGGATTATTTAAGAAGACAGAAAAATCTTTCGATGTATCCGTATTATGAAAGAATCCTTGGAAAAACATCTGGGCAGCAGGCACAGATTCTTCTGACATTAAGTGAATATCGTCTAAAAAATGAGAAAGATATCAAAAGCTATTTTCAATTATTGAAGGGACTGGATGGATATTTTGATTCACTGATCGAATACAGCAAGGAACAGGTAAAGAGAAATTTATTCCTATCTGATCAGTCTTTAAAAGAAGTATTGCAGCAGATTCAGAATGTCATAAAGCAAAAAGAAAACAATATGTTGGTTGCAACATTTAATTTAAGAATTGCAGATATTAAAGGAATTAATGCAGCTCAGAAAAAGAAATACTGCAGAGAAAATAAGAAATTGATCGGTACAAAGGTGCTGCCTGCTTATGAAAAATTATATTCCCATTTGCAGGCATTAAATGGAAATGGGAAAAATGAAAATGGTCTGTATTATTATAAAAATGGAAAAGAATATTATAAAGTATTGGTTGCACAGAAAACAGGATCAGATAAAACGATAGAAGAAATGATCGAAATCAGTGATCGATCCATTGAAAAATGCCTTCGAAAACTTATAAAATTGCAAAAAAAGTATCCAAATAGCATAAATGAATATAGAAATCATAAAAAAAATATAAAAATTGTGCAAAATCCACAAAATATACTTAACAAACTAAGGCAAAAGATGGTAAAATATTATCCAAAGGCACCAAAAGTTAGCTGTAAAATAAAATATGTGCACAAAACCATGGAAGAATATACCAGTCCTGCGTTCTATATGGTACCAGAGATTGATTCTTACAAGGAGAATGTAATTTACATTAATAAGGCACAGACTGCAGAGTTATATCCAACTTTGGCACATGAAGGATACCCAGGACATTTATACCAGAATGTATATTATGCGGCAAGGAACGATGATCCAGTG
Source organism: Clostridiales bacterium (assembly GCA_019423795.1). Taxonomy (GTDB): domain Bacteria; phylum Bacillota; class Clostridia; order Lachnospirales; family Lachnospiraceae; genus Anaerostipes. The sequence goes on along the minus strand of JAHZAT010000099.1, from coordinate 38,292 downwards.
CGCTATCTGCTTGATTATCCTGGATATTCAGAAGGATATGCAACGTATGTAGAAGTTTTTAGTTACAGTATGATGGATGCTGAAGGATATGGCGATATTTATCAACAGATGAATATGGAGATGTACGAGTACAATCTGGCACTTTGTTCAAGAGTTGATCTTGGAGTTCATTATGAAGGATGGAAGAAGAAAGATGTCAGGGCGTATTTAAGATCATTTGGAATGGATGATTCTCAGGCAGATGAATTATTTCAGATGATTATCGAGAATCCTGCAAATTATTTATCTTATTATATCGGTTATCAGGAGTTTCATGAGCTTTTGACTGATTATAAGAAAATGGCAGGGAATAAATACAGCTTAAAAGCGTACCACACAGAGATTTTAGATGCAGGCCCATGTAGTTTTGACATTTTGAGAAGACGCATCGAAAGCAACCTATGAATGGAGGAGTAACTTATGTCAACAAAAGCTTATTACACACATGAAGAAATCGGAAAAGGAAAGCCTGGATTTTCAAAAACAAGATCCATTATTGAAGCAGCATTCTATGGAAATAACGTTGTAGAAGTAAAAGATTTAAAGCAGGCTTATGAATTAGCAAAGAATTCGCCTGGAACGATCGTTACAGATATGCCAGTATATAAACCAGAAGCGATTGGTTTAGATGAGGGGTCCAAAGTTCTATTATTTAATGATGGATCAGTGACTGGACGCTGTGCAGCCGCAAGAAGAATTTCCAGTGAACCTGGTGTCGATATAAATGATCTGGATTTAAAATTAATGGATGCGATCTATGATACAAGATGGACAACAATGTACCATGCACAGGTATATATCGGATTAGATCCTGAATTTATGGTAAAAGCACATCTTTTAATTCCAGAAGGTGAAGAAAATATTTTATATTCCTGGATGTTAAATTTCCAGTATATGAATCCTGAATACAATGAAATGTATAAGAATTCACAGCCAGTTGCAGATGAGACAGATATCTATATTTTCTCAGATCCACAGTGGACACATGAAGAACATCCATTAGGATTAACATATTTTAATACAGACACAAACTGTGCTGCACTTCTTGGTATGAAATACTTTGGGGAACATAAGAAAGGTACATTAACAATTGCATGGGCGATCGCAAATCGTAACGGATATGCTTCCTGCCATGGTGGACAGAAAGAATTCAGATTAGATAATGGAGAGAAATTCGTAGCATCTTTCTTCGGATTATCAGGATCAGGAAAATCCACATTAACACATGCAACACATAATAATAAATACGAAGAGATTCAGGTTCTGCATGACGATGCATTTATCATCAATACAGAAACAGGTGCATCTATTGCAATGGAACCAACATATTTTGATAAAACAGCGGACTATCCAACAGGATGCCCAGATAATAAATACTTATTAACAGCACAGAATTGCTCTGCAACAAGAGATAGCGAAGGAAAAGTCGTTCTTGTCACAGAAGATATCCGTAACGGAAATGGTCGTGCGATCAAGTCCAAATTATGGTCACCAAACCGTGTAGATAAGATCAATGACCCAGTAAATGCAATCTTCTGGATCATGAAAGACCCAACAATCCCACCAATTGTTAAGATCAAAGGAGCTTCTTTAGCATCTGTTATGGGAGCAACACTTGCAACAAAACGAAGCAGTGCGGAACGTCTGGCACCTGGAGTAGATCCAAACCGTCTGGTTGTAGAACCATATGCAAACCCATTTAGAACATATCCTCTTGTAAATGACTACAAGAAGTTTAGAAAACTTGTAAAAGAAAGGAATGTAGACTGCTATATCATTAATACAGGAGACTTTATGGGTAAAGATATCAAACCTGCAACAACAATTTCCGCAATCGAGCAGGTTGTAGAAGGAACTGGAGAATTCAAACAGTGGGGACCATTTACAGATATCGAAGTGCTTGAGATGGAAGGATATGTTTCAGATTTCAATGATATGAATTATGTGGAAACATTAAAAGCAAGAATGACAGACAGACTAAACTTTGTCTTCGAAAAAGACGTAGAAGATGGTGGATATAATGCACTTCCTACACAGGCAAAAGAAGCTTTAGCAAAAGTTATTGGAGAAGCACACAATTTAGAAGTGGAAAATTCCAATAATTAAAGGTATAATACTCTTAAATCGTTGTTTAGGAGGTAAATTGATTGGATAAAGATCGTTTAAATAATATGGTGGTAGACTTATTCCACGGAATTTCATATGAAGAAGAGAAAGCCGTGATCACAGATGAGTTTAAGGATATTTCGAATAAAGATCTGCATATTATTGATGCGATCGGGATCAAGAAACCGAAGAATATGTCAACGATTGCAGGAGATTTAAACATTACGGTTGGTACACTTACAACCGCAATCAATAACCTCTTGAAGAAAGGATATGTAAATCGCAAACGCGGAGAGAAAGATCGCAGAGTTGTTTATATATCTCTTTCTGAGAAGGGGAGGAAAGCATACAGTCATCACAGAGAATTTCATAAACGTATGATCCAGGGACTGCTTGATACGCTTAATGAGCAGGAACAGGATCTGTTGGTGAAGGTAATGCAGTATTTTCATGATTACTTTCGTGAACATATGTAAAATTTATTTGTTGGTTTGATAGTTGTAGTCTTTGTGTATCTGAGAAAAACGAAATAAAAGAATAAAAGATCCAGACCAGAAATTTTGCTCGCCGTTTTGAACGGTCGCCTATACGCAAATTTTCCTTGCATAACTCACTCGCTACGCGAGTTCAAACAATGCACCAAATTTGCTGCGAACCGTTCAAAACGACGGCAAAATTTCAATGGTTCTGGATCTTTTATTTCGTTTTTCTCAGATACCTAAAGTTTACAGGTATTAAATCCAATAAATCAAAACTCATAGTATGTATATTTTACGGTATTTGTTTATATTTTTAGATAATCAACGACTGAAAAATCTCTTATCAGATTCAGAAGATTAAAGTTTGTGATTCAGTGAAAGGTTTGAGCAGTGAAAATAAAAAATGGAGAAACAATAATGCTCAAAGTCAGTTAAGAAAAATTACAGACAAGAAAGGAAAACTTGAGTCATATCAAAGAAAGACAATTATTTACGGAGACGGATTCCATGCTCCAGAGCAGAGAATTGGAAAGACACAGACAATGAATCCGAAATTAGTGTTTGTTGAATTAAAAGTAACGAATACAACAAAAGAAACAAAACAAGCAGAGGTAGCACCGGGAATCTGTTTTGTAAAAGAGCAAAAGAATGGATATAAGATTTTAGATGATAATTATAAACGCCCAACAGCAATCTCAAAATTACAAACAAATGAGGCAACTGCTTATTTTGAAGAGAGTAATGGTGGATATGGGTATGGATTTAAGGAACTGAAAGCTGGAGAGAGTGAGGTGTATCATCTAGGATATTTTGTGGATGAAGATCAAGTGGAAAATATGAGTTTGAATTTTTATGGAAGTGGTAAGAATCATAGAGTGTTAAGGTGTTTTGAATAAACTGTAGTTAGAAAAATCGCTGCATGATAACTGATTTTAAGTTAATGGTGCAGCGATTTATTTAGTTAGCTATAATTTTTGAAATTTTTTTAATAATGCTTCCTGTAATAATTGGGAAAAGTTAATTCCTAAAGATATAGCTTGATCATTCATCCAAGATGGAATAGTCAATGTTTTTTTTACAGATTTTTCAAAATGGAGTTTTGCATATTCTCGAACATCAACAGTTACGATATTGACGAAGTATTCTGTACAGTCATCAATTTCTAGTTCATTCATAATTTCTTTTGGATCAATACTAGAAATTGATGATGGTTTTGGAATATCTTCGTGGTCTTTTTCCTGCCAGAAGAGATAACCGGCAAGACAATCTATAGACATTTCAAGTGCTTCGTTTAAGGAATCTCCACAGGTAGAAAGATAATTTAAATCTGGAAAAATAACAGAGAATCCATTTTCTTCGTGAAAAAAACAAGCTGGGTATGCGGATAACATAAAAGCACCTCCTGATAATTGTTTAAGTTGCGGGACATTATTTCAGTCCCGCTTGTTTTAAGATGGAATTTTCAGTACCTTTGGGAATATCGCCACCATGAAATGGAATGGTTACTTTCCCAGGCTTTGAAGGGTGTATGTATTGTCTGTGAGATCCACGCTGCATTTTAAGCACCCATCCATCTGCAAGGATTCTTTTTTCTAATTCTCTTGCTTTAATAGGCATGTAATGTGTACCTCCTTGCAAAACATATTTTAACATTTAATACGTGTTATTTCAATACGTGCAATTAAGATACGTATTATTTTTGGGATAAAATGATCAGCGTTCTTGCGATATTAATTTTTATTCTTGCAAGAGCAGAAGTAATGTTAATTATTGGTGAAGCGATTGTATTATTCATTTTTTCTGTGGTGGAAATATTACTAGCTAAAAAGATTATGAAAAGGTAGAAGATATTTGCGAAACAGAGAAAGCTTTTTATGTTTACATGAGCTCTGTACAAGCGATTATTATTCCGAAGAGAGTATTGGATCAGGATAAGGAAAAGAAATTGAGACAGGTCTTAAGTAAAAAGTAAAATACATCAAAACTTACATCAAAACATGGTTTCAAGAAACAAGATTTTGAAATCATGTTTTTTCATATCTTAAAAATTCTTATAAAACTAACCTATCTGATTTTCACATCGTTATACCCTATGTTAAAACCAATAAAAACTAACAAGTTCAGGAGAAGTATTATGAACAGAAAATCAAAACGACGGGCAACAAAAATGGAAGAAAAATATGTAGCAATTCCGGGAACCAGTGAGCATCAACTTGGATTAAGCATAGATATCAATGCAGATCAGACAAAATGCTCATCAGAAAAAGTATACAGTTGGCTTGATAATAATGCATATAAATACGGCTTTATCAAGCGTTATCCATCCAACAAATCTTATATCACAGGAATTCACAATGAACCGTGGCATTACAGATATGTTGGAAAAGAAGCGGCTGCAACGATGAAAAACCAGAATCTTTGTCTGGAAGAATATTTAAAAAAATATAAATAATCAAACTGTCTTTTCTACAAGAATCAGAGTTATACTTTATAGAAACAATACGAGGAGGAAAAGAAAATGGATGCGGATTTTCTGTTAATACAGAAAATTAAAAAAGGGAATGAACAATCCATGGATCAGTTTGTATTGAAATATTACCCTAAAATCTATCAGTATTGTTTGCTGCGTGTCAGAGATCATGGTTATGCCGAAGATTTGACTCAGGAAACATTTTTGAAGTTTTTTCAGGCATTTGAACGGTACAAACATTATGGCAAAGCTTTAAATTACCTATATGTGATTGCAGGAAATCTATGCAAAGACCATTTCAGGAAAGAGGGTAGGATTGAAATATCAGAATTGCCAGAAGAAATTCCAATAGAGCATATGAGACAGATGGAAAAAAGAGTTGAGATATATGATGCACTAGATAAGCTTCCAAATGAGATAAAAGAAGTGGTGCTCTTATTCTTTTTTCAGGAGATCAGTCAGAAAGAAATCGCCAGAATGATGGGCATTAAAGTATCACTTGTAAAATACAGGGTCAGCCGGGCAAAAAAACTGCTGGCAGAGTATCTGGGGGAAGGAGAGTAAAGGCAGGTGGAGAAAAAATATGAGACAAAAATAAAAGATTACACGAAAGATATCGAGCAAAATATAAATCAGGAAGCGGTCTTACAGACGATAAAAAAATGCAAAGAAACCTTTGTACAGGCAGAAGATTATCCGCTTTCTTATATGGAATTTTTATATGATCAGATGCAGTTTATTCAGAAACGATGGTGGATCTTGCAAGGGTGTCTGTTAGCTGTTTTATGGATTTTTCTAAATGATGCGGCAGACATTTATGAAATGCAGAGATTAATGGGAGCAGGGGCTTGTTTATTTGCAATTTTTCTTGTGCCGGAGATTTGGAAAAATCGAAGAAATCAGGCGATGGAAATCGAAGGGGCAGCATATTATTCGCTGCGGCAGGTATGCATGGCGCGAATTCTGCTGTTTGGATTTATGGATCTTTTGATCGTAACAGCATTTGCGGTAAGTGTGGCATTTACGGTAAGAGTATCAGCGCAGATGTTTGCTGTGAATTTTATGATCCCATTTAATGTGACAGGGGCGATCTGTTTTCGATTTTTATATTGCAAGCGAAGCGAAAGTGAATATTTGGCGGCAGCAGGATGTTTTCTGTTTATGATCCTGTGGGTATTTATCATTTCCAGAGAAGAAATTTATTGTAAGATTTCAGGAGCGGTCTGGTGTGCCGCATTGATTTTATCGATCATGTATTTGATTTATGTGGTCAAAAGATCACAAAGTTTTTATGGGAAAATCTATGAGGTGTAAGGATGATAAGTTTGAAATATAGGTTATGTGAGGTGTAAGGACAATGGAATTAAGTATTAACAACGTGACAAAACAATTTAAAGATAAAAAGGCTGTGAATGATATCTCATTTTCAATGGGAAATGGTGTTTATGGGTTGCTTGGAGTCAATGGTGCGGGGAAAACAACGTTGATGAGAATGTTATGTACACTGACAACACCAGGCTGTGGAACAATCACATGGGATGGAAAAGATATCTTTAAGATGGGAGCTTCATATCGCCAGATTCTTGGATATCTGCCACAGGATTTTGGGTATTATCCATATCTGACAATTTATGATTATATGATGTACATTGCATCCATCAAAGGAATCCGACCGGCGGTAGCAAAAAAACGGACAAATGAACTATTAAAACAGGTAGGATTATCTGATCAGAGAAAGCAGAAAATGAGAAATCTGTCAGGCGGAATGGTACGAAGAGTCGGGATTGCGCAGGCAATGTTAAATGATCCCAAAATCCTGATTTTAGATGAACCAACCGCAGGACTTGACCCGAATGAGAGAATCCGTTTCCGGAACCTGATCAGTGAATTGGCCGAAGAACGACTGGTATTATTATCAACGCATATTGTTTCCGATGTAGAATTTATCGCAAATAAGATTGTTTTGATGAAAGAGGGACAATGCTGTTTTAAAGGAACATCGGACGAAGTGATCGCATCCATGGATAAGAAGGTTTACTGTTTTGTGGCACCAAGAGAACAAGTAGATCATTATATGAGAAATTATCTTGTTGCAAATGTAAAAACATTCGGATCGAATGCAGAACTTAGAATTCTCTCAGATCATGAACCGGTCAAAGGGATATGCGTTGAGGAAGCAACACTGGAAGATGCATTTTTAAACTACTTTGGAGAGAGGGCTGGTGAAAGTCATGCTTAAATATGAGTTAAAAAGAATTTTTACAAAGCGGCTGAATCGTGTGTTGATAACGATCGGACTTGCACTTTCTGTGATTTTAAGTTTCCTTGCAGCAACCAGTAATCGATTCGTTTCACCGCAAGGACATTTAGAAACAGGAATTTCAGCGACAAGAAAAGTTGTTGCAGACAAGAATCGAAATAAAGGGCTTATGACACCCAAAAGAATATCAGAACTTATCACACAGGATCAGAGAGCATTTCGTGAATACAAAGATAAAGGTGAAAGTGACAAAATTTATGGAACCAGCATACAGCAATATTTGGACGTGGAACAGCTTGTCAGCTATATTTTAACAGGAAATGAAGATTACAATCCATCGATATATTTGGATGTAAATCCAAAGAAACTTTTAAATATTTATAAGATCCGTGAAGCAAAAATCCAGAAACTAATCAGGCAAAATGGAAAGACAGAAGAACAGAGAAAATATCTAAAAGCACAATACGATAAGATTTCCACTCCATACCAATACGAAGCACCAGATTCATGGGATACGATGCAATTATATGTTGTGACATATTCCATTATTCTGGCAGTACTCATGGGAGTTTTAACTTCAGGAATTTTTTCAGAAGAAATCGCACTGAAAGCAGATGCGATATTCTTTTCATCCAAATACGGAAGAGACAAAGCCATAAAAACAAAGATCATTGCAGGACTCATCACATCAACGGGAATTTACTGGATCGGTATGTGCCTGTTTACCGTAATATCACTTGCCTTGATGGGAACCAGCGGGTCACATACATTAATGAGCATGTTAAATAGCTATACGATCTATAATGTTACATACGGACAGGCATTTTACATTATGATGTTCGCAGGATATATAGCAAATCTGCTGGCAACAACGGTGTCTATGCTTGTATCTGCGATTATGGGAAGTCCAAATATTGCGATCTGTATTCCATTTTTCTTTTTCTGTATTATGCCGTTTATAGGAAGACTTGGTGGAAGCAAAGGAATCTTTTTGCTGACACCGGATCAGCTGAATAATTTACAGGAGATTATGAAAGTGAATCATATTTACCAGATCGGTGGATTTGTGACGAATCAGCTGGATTTGATCTTGATGATATATGGGGTTGTAAATTTAGTTTTAATACCAGTGATTTATTCGGTATATAAAAGAAAATTATAAACTGGCACTATTAAAAATAAAAAAACTGGCTATTTTAAAAATGCCAATAACACGATAAATTATAACACAATAAAGGAACGCAGCGTACTTGAAAAACTATATATAACGTAAAAAATCAGAAAGTGAGGAATGCAAAATGAAAGAAAATAAAGTACAGTTTATTGCAGTAACAGCAATGGCAGTTGCATTAACTTATGTGTTTACGGCGTTTGTTAACGTAAGATTACCGATCGCAGCTAATGGAGGTCTGATTCATTTAGGAAATGTTCCTCTATTTATTATGGCAATTTTATTCGGTAAGAAAACAGGAGCTATCGCCGGTGGAGTTGGAATGGGATTATTTGACCTGTTGTCAGGATGGACAGCGTGGGCGCCATTTACATTTATTATCGTAGGAATCATGGGATATGTTGTCGGAGCTATGACAGAGAAACATGACCAGTATGGATGGAAAGTTGCAGCAATCTTTGCAGCATTTGTAATTAAGATCGTTGGATATTATATTGCAGAGATCATTCTTTATGGAAACTTTATTGCACCGATCAGTTCTGTACCAGGAAATGTCGTACAGATCGCTGTAGCAGCAGTTGTTGTTTTGATCGTGATCGAACCAATTGAAATTGCAGTTAAGAAAATTGGAATTACACAGTTCGCATAATAAAATGATATAATGATACCGGGATTGCCAAAGCATTTTCTATGCAGTGATTCCGGTATATTAGATTATAAAAATAAAAAAGAAAGTGAGTGACGGATATGAGTAAATACAAGATTATGACACCAGGACCTGTTCAGGTGCCAGAAAATGTAAGACTGGCGAGAAGCCTTTCTACAACGAATGCAGATTTGGATCCGCAATTCTATGATGAATACAAGGAAACCTGTGAGCTGATCAGTGAGCTGCTTCATACGAAGAATGAAACACTGATCCTAAGCGGAGAAGGAATCCTTGGTTTAGAGGCAGCATGTGCATCTATGACAGAGCCGGGAGATAGAGTTTTAATTCTTGATAATGGAATTTATGGAGCAGGATTTGCAGATTTTGTATCTATGTATGGTGGAACTCCTGTTATGTATACAAAAGATTATAAAAATGCATTTGATGTTGATGAATTAGATGCATATCTGAAGGAAGATCACGATTTTAAATATGCAACAGTTGTTCATTGTGATACTCCAAGTGGAATGTTAAATGACATTCATAAAATCTGCCCATTATTGAAATCCTATGGAATCATGACAGTTACAGATTCTGTTTCAGGAATGTTTGGAAATGAAGTCAATGTTGATAAAGCACAGATCGATATCTTATGTGGAGGATCTCAAAAAGCAGTTTCAGCGCCTCCAGGACTTACTTTCGTAACGATCAGTGATGAAGCTAAAAAAGCTATGGAAAATCGAAAAACACCAATCGCATCATTTTATTGTAATCTGACGATTTTCAAAGATTACTATAAAAATTTATGGTTCCCGTATACAATGCCGATCAGTGATATCTATGGATTGAAAGCAGCGATGGATAATATTGCAGCGGATAAAGATCTGATCAAACGTCACGCCAGAATCGCCAATGCGACAAGAAAAGCAATTGAAGCATTTGGTCTAAAATTACATTTGGAAAGTGGATTTTCAGATACGGTTACAGTATTTGATGTACCAGAAGGAATGACAGCGGATGATATTCTTGAAAGAATGAGAGAAAAACATGGAATCATGCTGGCAGGTTCTTTCGGAGAATTGGCAGGAAAAGTCATTCGAATCGGGCATATGGGTGCAAGTGCAAATGTAGGAGATATGTTAGAAGTGATGTCTGGATTGGAAGAAACATTGAGATATCTTGGATGGAAATCAGAGAATAGTTTGTTGGGAGTGTTTCATACAGAATTATGATATTAGGACATACAATAAAAGATTATAAAAGAGAAAATCTGTTGCATGATGTGATCACAGGAATCATCATCATGGCAGTATCGATTCCAATTTCTATGGGATATTCCCAGATTGCTGGATTACCTGCGGTTTATGGGCTATATGGGTCTGTATTTCCGATCATTTTATTTGCATTATTTTCTACATCTCCGCAGTTCATCTTTGGAGTGGATGCGGCACCAGCAGCGTTGGTTGGATCAGCACTTCTTGGGATGAATATACAAAGTGGTTCTAAAGAAGCACTTGCAGTTGTGCCAGTGATCACATTTTTTGTGGCATTGTGGCTGCTCGCATTTTATCTGATGTATGCAGGAAAACTTGTAAATTATATTTCAGCACCAGTTATGGGTGGATTTATTACAGGAATCTGTTCGACGATCATTTTGATGCAAGTGCCGAAATTAATGGGAGGAACAGCAGGAACTGGAGAATTATTAGAACTGTTAGAGCATATAGAAAAAACAGCAGAACAGATCAATCTTCCATCATTGATCTTAGGAATCCTATCATTAGTCATCTTGTTGGCAGCGAAAAAGATCATGCCGAAATTCCCAATGGCAGTTGTGATGATGGCAGCAGGAGCTGTTTTGACGCAGGTTCTGCCAATGAAAGAATGGGGAATCAAGACATTAGATGCCGTAGCACCAGGACTTCCTAAATGGAGTTTTCCAAATCTTATGTTAGTTCCAATGGATGAAGTGGTGACGATCAGCTTGTCAGTAGCGGTTGTTATTATGGCAGAAACACTTCTGTCAGAGAATAACTTTGCACAGAAAAATGGATATCGTATCAATGATAATCAAGAATTACTGGCTTTTGCAGTTGGGAATCTTGTGGCAGCATTGACTGGATGCTGTCCGATCAACGGATCTGTTTCAAGGACGGCGATGGGAGAACAGTATCAGGGAAAAACACAGTTAATGAGTATTGTTGCAGGATTATCTATGATCCTAGTACTGTTATTTGGAACAGGATTTATTGGATATCTGCCAGTTCCGGTATTGACGGCGATCGTAATTTCCGCACTTCTGGGAGCGACAGAATTTGAACTGGCGGTAAAACTGTGGAAAGTCAGCCGCACAGAATGTTTTATTTTCTGGGGTGCATTTATTGGGGTATTGTTACTTGGAACGATCAATGGTGTATTGATCGGAATTATCTTATCTTTTGCAGAAATGGTGATACGATCATCAAAACCAGCAAGTTGTTTTCTGGGAATTCAGCCAGGACATAAGCATTTTCGTGATTTAGCTGAGAGTCGTCAGATTCACGAGATTGAAGGTGTGTTGATCTATCGTTTCAGCAGCAATTTGTTTTTTGCCAATGCAGGAGTGTTGCAGCAGGATATTGAGCAGGAACTTGAACGCAGAGGAAATATCAAAGCAGTGATCCTTGATGCCAGCGGAATTGGAAGTATGGATATCACGGCAGCAGACCGCATTGAGATTCTTTATAAGTCATTGAAAGAGCAAGGAATAAGATTTTATATCACAGAGCATATCGCAGATTTAAATGAGCAGATGAGAAAGCTTGGAATCGGATATCTGATCGAAGAAGGATGTGTCAGAAGGACGATTTATATTGCGTTGAAAGATATGGGGATCAAACGTCCGTATCCATTAGAAGGCGGAGTTGATAATGAAGAACGCAGTGCATCAAGAAAACGCGTAGATAACCGTATGCAGGAATTTGTCTGGGCATTTGGTTCTGACACGGAAGATCAGATTGAGAGGCAGATTACAAATCAGATTAAGCAGTTAAAGCAAAATGGAGATGTAGAAAAGCTGTTACATGGAAGCTGGTCACATATGGAAGCTTTTGACGAAGATGAATGGTTAGAACATCTGGAAGAACATCTAAAAGAGATCGTAAATATTTCTGGAAAAGATGAAAGAACTCTGGCGGCACGTTTTGAGGAACATCGAAGGGAAATTCATGAACGTATTATGAAAGAACATCCAGAACTTGCACAGAGATTTAAAGAGCGAAGACATCGTTTGGATGAACATTTGAAAGAACGACGGCCGGAAGTTTATGATCTGGTTGTCAGTTTGAGAGAATTAGAGAAACGAAAAGATATGGAATAAAAAAGATGAGTGCTATCAGTAGTAGATGCTGATAACACTCGTTTTTTGTGTATACTGATTTTTATAATGCAATCTAAATTTATTTATGTCAAAATTATATCATAAATATATCGGAAAAAGTTAAAAATAAGAGATGAATACAGAAATAAAAGTACCAACAAAAACGGCAAGCAATGCCCCAGTCAATGTATATCGAATCTTTTTTATTCCAACCACAGAATAATACACGGATAATGTATAAAAACAAGTTTCTGTTGAACTAAGGATCACAGAAGACATAAACCCAGCCAAAGAATCCGCCCCGGAAGTTTTATAAATATCAAGCAGGAATCCAGTTGCAGCGGAAGAAGAAAAAAGTTTTGCAAAGATCACGGGTAAAACTTCTTTAGGAATCTTTAATAGTTTTCCCATAGGAGTCAGAAAACGAACGATCAGATCCAAGGCTCCAGAAGAACGAAAGATCTGAATCGCAAAAAACAAAGCGATCAGAGTTGGGGCAATCTCAAGAACAATTTTAAATCCATCCATGACACCTTCAAGAAAAGGGGTATAGATATCCTTACGCTTTAGGGTTCCATATAAAACAAGTGTAAATATGAACAAAGGAATGACAAGATTTGCAAGAAATGTGATCATCGTTTTCGGTCCTTCCATTTGATATAGATAACAGCAACGATCGTGGAACCTAAAGTAGCGATAAGTCCTGGAATTAAGATCTTAGATGGATTGACAGAGCCGTATTGGCTTCGGTAGGCAATGATATTGATCGGAATCAATTGCAGAGATGATATATTAAGTATTAAGAACGAACACATTTCATTTGTTGCGGTGTTTTTGTCAGGGTTATCTTTTTGTAATTCTTCCATAGCTTTTAACCCGGAAGGAGTTGCAGCCCAACCAAGACCTAATATATTTGCGACAATATTTGTACTGATATATTCTTTCGCTTTTTGATTCTTCAGATTTGGAAATAAAAAAGTAAGAAAAGGGGTTAACAGCTTTTGAAGTTGTGTAGTAATTCCAAGAGACAGTGCAATGTTCATGAGTCCAGACCATAACCCAACAATTCCAAACATTAGAATACAGAGTTCCACAGCCTCTTTGGAAGAAGAAAGAATGGTATCAGAAAGCGTTGTGATCTTCCCATTAAAACTGCCGACAATGAGCCCCGCAAGGATCATAAAACCCCAGATCTTATTCATCATAAAATATACCCCAAAACCCCTTTATCATAAGATATTCAAAAAAATAAAAAAAATTCAAAAAAACACTTGCAATTTATAAAAAGTGGTGGTATAGTATTATTTGTCGCTGAGGAAAACACAACACAGCGAACAAGATATGCGGGTGTAGTTCAATGGTAGAACTCCAGCCTTCCAAGCTGATCACGTGGGTTCGATTCCCATCACCCGCTTGGTATTTATTTAAGGATATATTCGAGAGGATATATCCTTTTTTTCATTTTACAGGAAAGAACTATAAACAATAGCTAGATATGAGGGAAAATATGATAGAAGAAGAAAAGAATCAGTTTGCAGTTCTGATCGATGCAGATAATATCAGTCCTAAATACGCACCGATCATTTTTCAGGAGCTGGAAGCCTACGGATTTCCGTCTTGTCGAAGAATTTATGGGAACTGGTCCAAAGCAAATGGATGGAATGAAGAGTTGTTATTAGAATATTCTATTATTCCTGTGCAACAATTTTCTTATACTTCAGGTAAAAATGCAACAGACATGGCAATGGTAATTGATGCAATGGATCTGTTATATGGAAAGAAAGTAGACGGATTCTGCATTGTTACGAGTGACAGTGATTTTACAAGACTTGCAATGAGACTTCGAGAAGAACATATGTATGTGATCGGAATGGGAGAATCAAAGACACCTGTGGCACTGACAAGAGCGTGTAACAAATTTATTCATCTAAATCTGATTTATGAAGCGGACAGAGGTAAAGAAGAGGATATGGAAAGTGATGAAATAGAGAATGTTACATCACTGGATGAGATTTCATATACGATCGCAGATATTATCAGTGAAAATGGGAACGCACCAGTAGATTTAGGAAAGATTGGAAATCGATTAAATGCAAAATATTCAGATTTTGATGTGCGAAATTATGGATATACAAAGCTGAGTGTTTTAATTGATGAAGAGATGGATAATTTTATGCTTGTGCAGGAAGATACAAACTGTTATGTTGAATTTAAAGAACTGACAAGCAGAGAAACGATTGAAGAAGAAGTGATTCATTTTGTAAAGAAAAATGGCGGATCTTTAGATAATCTTTCTGCGGTAACGCTAGAATTAAAAGATAAACACAGTGGATTTAATATCAAAGATTATGGTTACAGTCGTATGTCAAGTTTCTTACGAAGCATCCGTTGTCTTACGGTCAACGGGAATACAGTCAGATTAAAGAAACGAAGAGAAAAGGGGGAGAGACGATGATATTTGACACACATGCACATTATGATGACAAACAGTTTGATCAAGACAGAGAAGAACTGTTAGCATCTATGAAGGACAACGGAATAGGCACGATCGTTGATGTCGGATCGAATATGGAAACGTCTACATGGATCGTAGAAGCAGTGAAACGATATCCGATGATGTATGGAGCAGTTGGTGTTCATCCAAGTGATACGGCAGAATTGAAAGAGTCAGATATCAATACACTAAAGAAATATGCGGCAATGGATCGAATTCTTGCGATCGGAGAGATCGGGCTTGATTATTACTGGGATGAACCAGAACGCAGCATTCAGAAGAAATGGTTTGAAGCACAGATCGAACTTGCAAGAGATGTAAAATTACCGATCATTATTCACAGCAGGGACGCAGCAAAGGATACTTATGATATAATGAAAGCGTTACATGCAGAAGAAATCGGAGGGGTGGTTCACTGTTTTTCTTATTCAAAAGAGATGGCAAGACAATTCCTTGATATGGGATTTTATATTGGAATCGGTGGCGTTGTAACATTTAAGAATGCAAAGACATTAAAGGAAGTTGCAGCTTATACACCGTTAGACAGAATCGTATTAGAGACAGATTGCCCATATCTGTCACCAGAACCCAATAGAGGCAAGAGAAATTCTTCACTGAATTTAAATTATGTAGCAGAAGCGCTCAGTCAGATCAAAGGGATCAACAAGGAAGAGCTGATCGCAGTCACTGAAGAAAATGCAAGACAATTGTATCGTATGAAAGAGGTATAAAGAGTGAAGCTTGGAAATCCAAAAAATACAATAGAAGTAATTCAGAAATATGATTTTGATTTTCAGAAAAAGTTTGGACAGAACTTTCTGATTGATGAACGTGTTCTTGAGAAGATCATTTCTGCAGCAGAAGTGAACAAAGATGATTTCGTGTTAGAGATCGGACCAGGAATTGGAACAATGACACAGTATCTTGCAGAAAATGCGAGAGAGGTCATGGCAGTTGAGATTGATAAGAATCTGATTCCGATTCTTTCAGACACATTAAGTGCATATGATAACGTGTCCATTTTGAATGCAGATATTTTGAAAGTCGATATTGCAAAGATCGTAGAAGAGAAAAATGGTGGGAAACCAGTGAAGGTTGTGGCGAATCTCCCATATTACATTACAACCCCGATCATCATGGGATTGTTTGAAAGTCATGTGCCGATCGACAGTATTACTGTCATGGTACAGAAAGAAGTTGCAGACCGTATGCAGTCAGGTCCGGGAACAAAAGACTATGGTGCATTATCACTCGCAGTGCAGTACTATGCAGAACCATATGTGGTAGCGAATGTGCCGCCAAACTGCTTTATGCCAAGACCAAAAGTTGGATCTGCAGTCATCCGTCTTACGAAATACAAAGACGCACCGATCAAGGTTACAAATGAGAAATTATTATTCCAGTTAATTCGTGCATCTTTTAACCAGAGAAGAAAAACTCTCCAGAATGGAATTAAAAATTTCGGAGGCTTAAACTTCTCCAAAGAACAGGTAGCACAGGCATTAGAAGAG
The DNA here is from genome assembly GCA_019423795.1 of Clostridiales bacterium. Lineage (GTDB taxonomy): Bacteria > Bacillota > Clostridia > Lachnospirales > Lachnospiraceae > Anaerostipes. The sequence goes on along the minus strand of JAHZAT010000099.1, from coordinate 21,755 downwards.
ATGGAATTACCTGCATCTGTTCGTGGAGAAGCATTAACCTTAGAACAGTTTGCACAGTTAAGTAACATCTTAGACCGGTAAGATAAAATAACCGAAATTTCCAGTTTTATGTGGTTTTAGCGGCACCGTGATAAAAGTCTTAAAACCAAATAAACGGGAGATAAAAGCTTTTTCGTTATCAAAGATTCCAGGAATTCCAAGATAACGTTGGCCGCTGTCTTGATCTTTCGCGAGCATTAAGTGGCCGAAATTCCCATAATTTAAAAGGAGAAAACCATTTGTCTTTATGTTGTCATCAAGATCAGGAATCTGATCAAGATCTTCTAGTCCGATCTTAATGCTAGGATCAAGGCTATAAGAAGGAGGCATGGGCAAGGTGGGATACTCCTTCCAGTCGAAGCCCTTTGGTGGATTTGGATGTGTGAATTCTTTCGCATCCTTTTCTAATTGAAGGGCTTCAATGTATTCTGAGAGACTGGATGTAGGAGAAGCTTCAGTTTCAGAAAGTGTTTCGGTTTCAGACGAAGGTTCTGGAGGTACCGTTTTTTCAGTATTCTCATTTTTATTTTCAGCAGACTCCACAGGTACAAAACTTCGTATAATGATCGGATGATCTTTCCACTGCGATCCAAAGAAATGATCATTCGAATAATACAGCAAGAATCCATCCATTTTATCAAAATCATCGATCAAAGGATATGTGTTTTTAAATTCAATGATCGCATCATTTCGCTTGACCGTATCAAGATAAATCCCATTCATAGCACCCTGATGAAAATAATAAAAATAAATTTTGTATTCTAATGCCTGTTCATTTGTTTTTACATGGAAATAAACCCTCAGACGGTTTTGGCGTTTTTCTATTTTGGCAAAACCGACATTGGAACCCTTGATTCCATGGTGATATTCATACAGATAAGATACAATACGTTGATAATCTGACAATCGTGTACTCTCTTTTTGCTTCATTCTATGTTATAATAAAGAAAAATATGACATAGATATAAGGGGTAAGAGTAAGTGACACAAGAAGAAAAATACATGAAAGAAGCAATCAAACAAGCGAAGAAAGCGGCAGCGATCGGAGATGTTCCGATCGGATGTGTGATCGTTGAAGATGACAAGATCATTGCAAGAGCTTATAACCAGCGCAATAAGAAGAAGACAACATTGGCACATGCAGAACTTCTTGCGATTCAGAAAGCAAGTAAGAAAGTTAATGATTGGAGACTGGAAGATTGTACCATGTATATCACATTGGAACCATGCCAGATGTGCGCAGGAGCTATCGTACAGGCACGAATTCCAAAAGTTGTGATCGGAGCGATGAATCCAAAGGCGGGCTGTGCAGGATCTGTATTGAATATTTTACAGATTGACAAATTTAATCACCAAGTAGAGATAGAACGTGGTATATTAGAGGAAGAGTGCAGTCAGATGCTGTCTGATTTTTTTAAAGAATTAAGAAGAAGGAAGAAGGGGGACAAGGAACATGGAAAGGATTAAGAAGCTTATTGTAGTTATTTTATGTGTCGGCGTGATAAGTTCTTTAAATATTTCTTTTATCTATGCCTCACAGTCTAATGGATATCATCCATTGAATATTAAGATTGAATCTCCAGATGTGCCCAAAATTGTAACGCCAAAGAGGAATGCCAGATCCTTGGATTCATATTACAGTTCATCAGAACTTGGACAGGTAACATCAGTGAAAGATCAGGGGAACACAGAATTATGCTGGGCGTTTGGGATTACATCGATGGGAGAGACTTCTCTGATCAAACAAGGAATCGCAAGTACGAATATAGATTTTTCGGAGAAACATTTTGGATATTTTATGTACAATCGAAAAAACGATATATTAAATAATACCAAAGGGGACAAAACAAAAGTTTCAGGAGATTGGAGATATGCAGGCGGCAATTCACTGCTTGCAATGTTGTCGTTAACAGGATGGTATGGTCTTGCAAAAGAAAATATTGCACCATTTAATACAGGGAAATGGAGATTATCTGATTCTGTAGGACAAAAAGACAGTGCAATTCTGAAGAATGGATTTTTCCTTGGAGATACACCGCAAGCAGCAGTAGTAAAATCTTATATCATAGGATATGGTTCCGTAGTTATGGCGTACCATGCACCTGAAGAGACATGGGAAGAAACAGCCTATTACGGAAAGAATCATGAGGCATACAACTGCAATAGTGCCAGACAGACAGCAAATCATATTGTTGCGATCGTTGGATGGGATGATAGTTATAGCAGAGATAATTTTAACAGTGGATCCAGACCGTCCAGAGATGGAGCATGGATCGTAAAAAACAGTTGGGGAAATCAAGAAGGAAGTAACGGATATACCTATATTTCTTATGAAGATAAATCTCTTTGTGAATTTGTTGCAGGGCAATTTGTGAAAGCCTCAGAGTATAAATACAATTATTTCTATGATGGTTCAGCGAATCCTGGTATTTTAAAACTGAAAAAAGGACAAAAGTTCGCAAATGTATTTACAGCGAAAAAAGGAAGTGCAAAGAAGAAAGAACTGATCAAAGCAGTGAATCTGGTAACTTGGTCTGCAAACGTCAAATACAGTATACAGATTTATAGAAATCCTAAAGATGGAAGACCAACAAGTGGAACAAAGATGTTAAAACGTCCGGTAACAGGAACGATCAGAGAGGCCGGAACGCATACGATCGATCTTTCAAGAAAAGCAGAGGTTCTGAGAGGAGACAAGTTTGCAGTTGTAGTAAAATTAAGATCTTCTGGTAAGATTGGTTTTGATGAAAATGATGATTATCACTGGGTATCTTTTGTTAATAAAACAAAAAAAGGACAGAGTTATCTTTATGATCATAGAAAATGGAATGATCTGAACCCAGATCATGCAACGGTGCGTTTAAAGGCATATACAGTAATGCAGCCAGTAAACAAGATTCATTTGAGATATTGTAAGGCGGATTCTAAAAATAAGAATCCAAAGGGAATCGTATTATATTACAAAGGAAAGCATTTAAAAAAGAATAAAGATTACAAGATCGTCAAAAAAGAAGGTCACAAATATGTGATCGTAAAAGGAAGAGGAAGATATCGGGGAACAAAAAAAATTTATCTAAAAACCAAATAAGAATAACTATTGACCAAAAGAAAAGTATTTAGTATAATCAAATATGCATCTTGCAAAAGATGCCAAAGATAATCAAGTCATAAAGCTTCCGTGCTAGCCGGGGAGGTAGCGGCACCCTATTTCTGCAATCCGCTATAGCAGAGGTGATGGTTTGCTTCGGGCTGTTTTCTGTAGAGCTGCCCTCTACAAGTGGCGTTGATATCTGGGTCTCACGCAATAGGAATCCACGAACCGTGTCAGGTTGGGAACAAAGCAGCACTAAGTGGAACCTTCTATGTGCCGTGAGGGTGCCTGGGTTGAGTTAACTATAGAGGTAACGTCTGTGGAAGATAGCACAACGCATTCCGCACGGATTTTTTTTACCCATTTTTAGGTATTTAAGAACTTACTACTCGGATTGTATGCTATTGAATACAAAGTGAAACAGTGATAGAATAGGAATAGCAAACATGGTAAGGAGTGAGACATATGAGAGAATTAGAATTACCTGATGTACAAGATGTAATGCTTGAATACCGAAAGATCAAATTATTATATCGTTCTGCATTAAAAGAGATCGGAACGAAATTAGAGATATTAAATGATGAGTTTAAACTTGTGCACCAGTACAATCCGATTGAACATATCGAATCAAGATTAAAAACAGATGAGAGTATCACAAGAAAGCTGATACGTAAAGGAAAAGAGATCACAGTAGAGAATATCCAGAAATATATTGACGATATCGCTGGGGTCAGGGTTATTTGTTCTTTTACACCAGACATTTATCGAATCGTAGATATGATCTCATCACAAGATGATATAGAAGTACTAAAGACAAAGGATTATATGTTGAATCCCAAGGTCAATGGATACAGAAGCTACCATCTGATCGTAAGAGTACCAATCTTTTTATCTGACAGAGTGGTACCTACCAAAGTAGAGATTCAGATCAGAACGGTTGCAATGGACTTTTGGGCATCTCTGGAGCATAAGATTTATTATAAATACGAGGGCAATACACCAGAATACATTAAGAAAGAATTGAAGGAGTGTGCAGATCTTGTGACGTTTTTAGACAGCAAGATGTTGGCAATCAATGAAGAAGTGAGAAGTATTCGGGAAGAAAATAAAGAATAGGACATGCAATATTTTCTCTAAATGATCATAAGATATGATTGATAGAGAAAAAGGAGCAGGAAGATGGCAGACAGAGATGGTTTAGGAGATCTTCCATTATTTGATACTGAAGTAAGACCAGTCAGAGAATTTGTAGCACAGGAACAGAGGCAGGAAGACGATTATCAGTATATTACGAGAATGTATTCTGCACTGGCCAGACAGATTCTGGATCTGATCGAAGATATTTGTGATCAGATGGAATATGAGGGCAGCAGGATGTTTGATGAATATATGGATCGAACGATGCTGCTTGCTATGGCGGATAAGATTTATGATAAGATCGATCATCAAGAGAAGCAAGATTGTCAGAAGAAAGAACAATTATTATATCAGATGATCCTTTCGCTGCTTGGAGGAGAGATTTATCATAGAAGATGCCGTTATCGAAGAAAACGAAATATGTTCAAAGCATAAAAAGAAAGAGCCGGGAGAAATCCTGGTTTTTTTCTTGTTTCATAGGGAATCACTATGAAATCCGCTATAAAATGAAAAACATACATCTTAAACATTTCTTAAAAAGGTTGTATTCATATACAAAAACAGATAAAATGTACATTATAAGGCTTCACGGAATTAGGAAAAGGAGAAAGTAATGAAGCAAAGTAAAGTGATACAGATTTCAGTATTTGGAATTCTATTTTTAATTTCATTATTTATCTGGAATTATATGTTAGTTGGAAGAAATAACAAAGGGGTTACAGAAACTAGTCAAGCAACAATCCCTTTATTAACAGTGTCTGCAGATGGAAAGAATATTAACCAGTTGCATGGGTATCAGGGAAGTGTTGATGCATCCTTGATCCGTGACAGTATCACACCAATTTATGAGAATGAAGTAAAAGTAATGCTGACATATGCAAAATCTGATGTCAGTGTCGTGTCATATAAGATTTATGATACAGATAATAAAACAATCCTTGGAAATGGTGATACAGCATTTCATAAAGTCAAAGGAAAAAAGACGGCAAACATTAAGATTAAAGAACGTCTGGAAAATGGAAAAACATATCTAATGGAATTGTCAGTGAAACAAAATGACAAAACGATCCGTTATTTTACACGTGTGATTTATGGAACTAGTTTTCATTTAAAAGAATGTTTGGATTTTGCACAGAAATTCCATGATGCAGCATTGACAGAAGGTAATACAGAGTTTATCAGTCAGTATTTAGAAACGGCAGAGGGAACAACATCGAATAATCTGGCGAATGTTGACTTGAAATCGACACAGGAAGCGGTATCTTATGCAACATTAAAACCACAGGTTGAAAGTGTATATCCTGCAACCGTAAAAGAAATTTCTGAAAATGTAACGTCACTGGAGCTGAGATATATTCTTTCAGCAGAGAATACGGATGGAACAAAACAGTATTATCAGGCAACAGAATATTTCAGGGTTCGCTATGCAAAGGACAGAATGTATCTGTTGAATTATGAACGTAATATGGAAGCATACATGCGATACGATACGATCGACCGCAGCAATAATCGTATTTTATTAGGAATCGGAAGCAGTCAGAAACAGTTGATCAGTAAAAATGGCGGAAAGAAAGCAGCATTCGTTGTTCAAGATGAATTGTGGTATTATGACTATCAGAAGTCTAACATGTACAAAGTATTTTCTTTTGAAGGAGAAGATTATCGTGACAGTCGCAACAACTATCAAAAGCATGCGATTCAGATCATGAAGATGAAGAATAATGGAGATATAGCATTCTTGGTTTATGGATATATGAATCGAGGAAAACATGAAGGAGAGAATGGTATTTCTGTTTATCAGTATACTGCGTCAGACCAGAAGATTGAGGAACTAGGCTTTATCCCAACACAGATTCAGTATGATATGATGAAAAATGACATTAAAAAAGGTGCATTTTTAAGTGGTAGTGAACAGTTTTATTTCTATTTGGATGGAGCGGTTTATCAGGTAGATCTTGACTCTGGAAAGAGTAAGATTCTGGCAAAGAACATTACAGATGATATGACAGTTATCTCTGAGAATGGAATGCTTGCATTGAATCAGTCAAAGAATAAGATGAAAGTTGTGGATCTTTCTACACAGAAAACAGAAGTGATCACATGCAAAGATGATCAGGTACTGCGTCCAATTGGATTTATAGAGAAAGATTTTATCTATGGAGTTGGAAATAAAAAAGAAGTTGTAAGGAATAAAGATGGTTCTTATATGTATCCATTGACAAATGTATATATAAGAAACAATAAAAAGATTGTAAAAGAGTATGGAGAAGATGGCACTTATATTACGAACACAAGTGTAGACGGAACAACGATCGCATTGACACATTCTAAGAAGAGTGGAAATGGATATAAGAAGATTAATGTAAGTTATATTCGTTACAAAGATAAACAGGAGAGTAAGGCAGTTTTAGAGTACGGATATACAGGAACAAGATTGAATCAGCTATATCTTGCATTCCCGGATGATGTTTATATTCAGACAAGACCAAATTATCTTTCTACAAATGTTGAGGAACAGGAAGATGAGATAAAGATCAAATTTGCTGTAAATGATAATAAATATAGAGATGCATTTGTCTATACAGGCGGTAAGTTGTCAGGAATTTACAGTAATCTGAAAGAAGCTATCAAGGTCGCCAAGCAAGGCGGAGGAGTTGTTGTAAATTATCATCAGATGTATCTGTGGGAGAAAGGTGTTGCACAGAATTATGGAAAAGGATCTAATATTCCGATGATCAAAGCAGAGAATAAAGATGAGACAGATATTGCATGTATTCTGATGATGGCAAGGTCAGAAGGAATCAAGATTTCCTATGATAAGATCAAGAAGATGTCAGGCAGCACATATGATAAATTATTTAAAGTGTTCAATAAGCGTGCAGTTAATTATTCTGACTGTAGCATAGAGGATCTTGTTTATGCAATAAGTAAGGGAAGATCTTTTATGGCACAGAGAAAGAATGGCACATATGTATTAGTTATGAGTTATAATCAGACGGATTTAAGATATTATGATCCGACAAATGGAAAGTCTGTAAAAGCAAATCGCAAGAAGCTTGAGAGTGAATTTAAACAGGCAGGAAGCGTTTATTACGGATATGCCAATTAGATTTTGTCTTTAGAGTGCGAACTATGTCGAGACAAAAATTTTAGTTATGATATATTTTATGTTAAAATTAAGATATATATCTGGAGATGATCCGGAAAATGAGAACAGTAAAAACAAACGAAAGGTGAAAGGAATATGGCTGAAGAAACAAAGGAAACAAAAAAGATTATTCCCGAAAGCAAGAAAAAGAAGAAACGTAAAAAGAAAAAAGTTCTTTTAAAAGTTTCAGTGGTCTTTTTGTTGTTGGTCGTAATCGGCTGGTTTACTTTTGGGGCAAAGGTTATGAAGCTTAGAAGTGAAGCCAAGAAACTCGTTGCTCAGTCGAGTGAGGATACATTTAAGGCATCACAGACAAGTATTGTATATGACACCAACGGAAAACAGTTACTGAAGTTTAAAGGTGAAAAAGATGTATATTATCTGAAGTACAAGGAGCTTCCGGTTTATGTCATAGCTGCAGTAATTTCTGTCGAAGACAAGAATTTCTATAAACACAGTGGTGTGGATTACAAAGGAATCTCAAGAGCTGCGGTAAGTTATGTGGTACACAAAGGAAGGATCACACAGGGGGGAAGTACTCTGACGCAGCAGCTTGCGAAGACTGTCTTTTTGAATCGTCAGAAGACATGGAAGAGAAAAGTTAAAGAGATCTTTATGGCAGTAGAATTAGAGAAGAAATACTCCAAGGAGCAGATTCTTGAGTTCTATCTGAACAATGTTTATTATGCGAATGGTTATTATGGAATTCAGGCAGCAAGTCAAGGATATTTCCGTAAGGATGCGAAGAATCTGACAATGTCAGAAGCAGCATTTTTATCTGCGATTCCAAATAATCCAACAATCTATGATCCACGTACAAATAAAGAAAATACGATCAAGCGTAGAAATAAGATCCTAAAGGATATGTACGAGCAGAAACTGATCCGTAAAGATCAGTATGAAGAAGCGATCAATGAAGAAATCAAAGTAAAGAATGCGCAGAAGAGTAAGACAGAGAAGAAGAATTACGTAGAAACATATGTCATTCATTGTGCGACAAAAGAGATCATGAAACAGAAGGGATTTGAATTCAAATACGATTTCAGTTCGACTTCAGAGAAGGAAAAATATCAGGAAGAATATGATAAGATGTATGCAGAGTGTAAGAGGACTTTATACAGTGCAGGATATCATATTTATACATCCATTGATCCAGATGTCCAGAAACAGCTGCAGAGCAGTGTAGATAATGCATTGTCTGGATATACAGAGAAAGATAAGAATGGCATTTATAAGACACAGGCATCTGGAACATGTATTGATAATGATACTGGAAAGGTTGTAGCGATCGTCGGTGGACGTGAACAGAAGAATATCGGTTATACATTAAACCGTGCGTTCCAGAGTCCAAGACAGCCAGGTAGTGCGATCAAGCCATTGCTTGTATATGCACCAGCTTTAGAACATGGATGGTCTGCAGGATCAACGGTGAATGATTCACCGATGTCAACGAAAGATAAGCATCGTGTAAGAAACTCTCACGGTTCTTATTCTGGACAGATTTCACTTCGAAGAGCCGTTCAGAAATCAAGTAACGTTGCAACAATGCGGATTTATGAGCAGTTGACACCAAAGACCTGTTTAAAATATTTGGAAGAGATGAATTTTAAATATTTGACAGATTCTGATTATAAGTATTATACGACATGTATTGGTGGTTTCACGAAAGGAACAACATCAGAAGAGATGGCAGCAGGATATGCTACATTGAAGAACGATGGTGTGTATAGAGAACCAACGTGTATTTCTAAGATTACAACTTCTGATGGAGATGAAGTGATGTCATCTTCCACAAAGAAGAGAAGAGTATATTCCACAAATGCAGCAAATGCAATGACAGATGTACTGAAGAGTGTTGTCACAGGTGGAACGGGTGTTGGTGCGAAGGTACCGAATGTTGATACTGCCGGTAAGACAGGTACAACAAGTCTGAATAAAGATGGATGGTTTTGTGGATATACACCTTACTATACAACAGCAGTATGGGTAGGAAGAGATGATAACAGGATTATGGAATCGTTAAGTGGAGCATCTTATCCAAAATCTATCTGGAGTAATTTCATGAATGCGATTCATTCAGAATACTCTTCTACAGATTCTATGGGTGGAAAATATACGGATTATCAGGGAGAGACTACACAGCAGACAGGAACGCAGGCAACAACAGCGACAGAGAGCAGCACAAAGGGCACAGAAGCAACTACAGCAGCACCTACGACAGCAGCGCCTACAACGGCAGCACCTACAACGGCAGCTCCTACGACAGCGGCTCCTACAACGGCAGCACCACAGCCAGAAGAATAGCCAGCAGAGAATCTGTAAAAAGAATATTGAGATAATTAAAAATCACAGGTAATTCAATACCTGTGATTTTTGTGTATAAGAAAGTTCTGCAAAAAAAGACTCCGCCATAAGACGAAGTCTTTATCTATATATTACATATTCTTCTTTTCAAGATATTCTTTGATACGTTCTGTTGGGTTTAACAGATCACTGATTGATGCATCATGATTTAATGTATCAATTAATAGTGCAACGTATTTGGATACGTCAGAAGATGCATACCAGTCACGAGATAATAATTCAGGTGTCTGATAAGTAAGATTAGTTGTGATAACCTTCTCAATAATACCTTCTTCAACTGCACGGTCAAATACTTCTAATCCATTTGTAAATAAACCAAATGTAGATAAGCAGAATACACGACGGGCATTTCTACGTTTTAATTCTTTGGCTACGTCGATCATACTTTCTCCAGAAGAAATCATGTCGTCGATGATCAGAACATCCTTACCATCTAAGGAATCACCAAGGAATTCATGTGCAACGATAGGGTTACGTCCGTCAATGACAGTAGAATAGTCACGGCGTTTATAGAACATACCAACATCAACACCAACAACGTTTGCCATGTAGATCGCACGCTGCATAGCACCTTCATCTGGGCTGATAACCATTAAATGGTCGTTGTCAAAGTGAACATCATCACACTGTTCAACTAATGATTTTACAAACTGATAAGTAGGCTGGATGTTATCAAATCCACTGATAGGGATTGCGTTCTGTACACGAGGGTCATGTGCATCGAAAGTCAGGATATTATCAACACCAAGGCTGATCAGTTCCTGAAGCATAACTGCACAGTCTAAAGATTCGCGTGTACTTCTCTTATGCTGACGGCTTTCATATAAGAAAGGCATGATAACATTAACACTCTTAGCCTTTCCAGCGGAAGCACTAATGATACGTTTTAAGTCAGCATAGTGATCGTCTGGAGACATGTGGTTTACACGTCCGCTTAAAGAGTAAGTTACGCTGTAGTTTAATACATCAACAATAATGTATAAATCCATGTCACGAACAGATTCGCGAATGATACCTTTGGCTTCTCCAGAACCAAAGCGAGGGCAACTAGCATCTAAAAGATAAGTATCTCTTAAATATCCATCACAAGCAACAGAGTCTTTGAAATCTTTGAAAGTTTCAGATCTCCACTGAATGATATAGTTGTCAATTGTTTTTCCAAGTTCTTTGCATCCTTCAAGGGCAATGATTCCAAGTTTACCGTCTGGAATCTTAGTAAAGTTACGGTCAGATCGTCTCATGATACTATCTCCTTCGTATATTGTTCTTTATATTTTTTTATAACATTATAAATAAGTTACGTCAAGTTCGATTTTTTGAAACGGATATCATCTCCATAGATTTTCTGCCATGAATAATTCTCAATGATCCTTGAAAAAATTCGTTCAGAATAAGTATTTCTGAATTCTTGCAGAGATAAATTTGTGGATATGATCGTTGATCTTTCCTGGATCAATCGTTCATTCAAACATTGAAATAACTGTGAGATCACAAATTTATTGATCATCTCAGTTCCAAGGTCATCAATGATCAATAGATCGCATTGAAAGATCAGGTTAGCAGATGTTTCCTGTTCCGTATCTTTTCCTTTGCCAAAGGTATGCTTTGCCAAAGTATCAAACAGCTGGAAAGCTGTCATATAGACGCAGGTAAAACCGCGGTCCATGATTTCCTTTGCAATACAATGACTTAAGAAAGTCTTCCCAACACCAGTGGAACCCTGAAATAAAATGTTGTCGTGATTTGGAAATCTGGAAATAAAGGTTTTACAGTGTTCCACGACTTTCTGGATGTTACGTCTAGGGCTTGGAAGACCTTGCTTGGTCATCTGGTCGGAATAATAATCTTCCCGGAAGGTCTGAAAATTCTCCCGTGCTAAAATCTTAGCCATATTAGAACCGGAATACAGGTGATCGATCATCGCCTGATGAAAGCAGAAACATTGTTCCTGTCCAATATATCCGGTGTCCTTACACTTCTTACAATGGTAGATCGGTTCCAGATAATCAGAAGAATACCCGGCTTCTTTTAAGAGAGCCTGTTTCTGACTGATCAGCACCTGATTCTTTATGCGGTATTCCTCTCTCAAAGCAGGATCATCACGGATGATCAGCTGCTTTCCGAGAGAAATAGAATTGGCAGTGATCTGTCGGTCAAGTTCTTTGATCTCTGGGATCGTTGTATATATATCTTTCTTGCGCTGCTCATGGAGACGGTAATTAGAAAGCCGTCTTTCCTCATACTGGCGCATGATATCCTGATAATCGTTATTTGATAATGACATAAGTTAGTTCTCCATGAGTTCGTCCGCGAACTGTTTCTGTAAAAGCTGTTGCTCTAACGCATCAAAATCATAATCACGCTGCGTAAAGTTATGCATATTGCTCTGGTTGTTATTGTTAGCGAAAGTCTTTGGTGCTTTCTGCCGGATATGGAAGTTCTTCGCATCTTCCAAAGTTACGATGTGGTTATCTTTCCAGTGCTTTAAGATCGTATCTGCATATGGGAAACTAGGTTTGTTGATCGCATTGATCGTACGATTACAAGCTTCAATGATCAGTGCAAGATCAAAACCATCAGTTTCAAGCCATCGTTTCATATATTCTTCCTGAACAGGGGCTGGATTCTGATTTAATCCAAACGCACGCATGATAGAATAATATTCCTTACGGAAATTCTTGCTGTATGCTTTCGCTTCTTCAGGAGTTTTGATATTTGCTTCGTACCAGTTGATCGCTACAGACTGCATATAACGGAAACTCTTCTTACCATTTGATACACAATGCTCTACAAGATATTCGATCAACTCACATGACATTCTAAGATCTTCATACATGTAAAGTAAAGTGTTCATATCCGTACAAGTTAATGGCTTTCCTAAGAACATCTCACATACGTAGAGAAGATAAGAAAAACGCTCATCTTCGCTCTTACGCTGAAGTTCTGCAGGAGAAAGCGTCTTCATGGCAGGAATCGGTTCAGCACCAGTGATCGTCTGATCCTTCACAGTAGTCTTAGAGGCTACTGAAGAAGTAGCTTGGGCTGGTTCTTCTTGTTTTGTAGTCTGTGTAGGAGAATGTGGATTGCCACTGACAGGGAGAAGCTCTATAAAACTGATCTCGCCGTCTTTAAGCTCCATGCGTAAGAGGGATTCTTTCTCCCAGTATTTTAACGCACGAGTAACATCACGCTCCGTAAGTTCCAGTACATCTGCAAGACAAGGAATGCTGAAGTTTGCACCGTCAGAAACCATACGCAGAAGATAAATATACACTTTGATGTATTCACCGTTCGCACGGATCATATAATTATCAACAAATGCGTTTGGAAGCAGCGTTCCACCGGTTGGATATGTGGTTGTTACTTTAATGTAATTCATGGCAATTTCTCCTTCTTTTATTATTGTTAATCTGACTATAACGCAGATTGGAGAAATTGTAAATACCAGGGAAATCCACACCCTAATTGTGTACAAGTCTGTGGATAATGTGGATAATGTGGACAAAAATCGTAAAACAATGGAAATAAGCCATTTACATAGATTTTACAATTGTGGAAAAGGACAAAAGAAATCCACAGATTTGTTTATCAACAATTGTGTACAAGTCTGTGGATAATGTGGATAACTATCTATTTACGAGCGAATTTCCGATAGAATCAACGTTTCCGGCCCCCATAGTTATCAACAGATCATTTTTTTTGCAATTTTCTAAAATAAATTTTTCAATGTCATCAAATTCCTTAATATAGTGTACATCTACATCGTAATCAGCCATGCGGTCCACGATATCTTTGGAACTTACGATACCAGTATCTTTTTCTCTGGCAGCATAGATGTCAGTGACGATCACGTGGTCACAGAGACTTAATGCTTTTGCAAAGTCATCAAGGAATGCAATTGTTCTGGAATAAGTATGAGGCTGGAATACACACCATAATTCGTTATGTGGATAATTCTTAGCAGATTCCAGAGTTGCACGGATCTCTGTTGGATGATGCGCATAGTCATCAACAACGGTGAAGTCGTTGCATGTGCCTTTTAGTTCAAAACGACGTTTGGCACCAGTAAATCCAAGAAGTCCTTTCTTCATTGTATCAACATCAATGCCAATACGTTTTGCAGCAGCAATGGCAGCTAGTGCATTCTTCACGTTATGTTCTCCGTTGACATTTAACTGGATATGGTCAATAAATTCTCCTTTATAGTAATAATCGAAATGAGCATGTCCAAATGCATCGTACCCGATGTTTTTTGCACAATAGTCATAAGAATCATTTTCTAATCCAAAAGTTGCATATTCTGCTTCTAATCCGTCCACAATATAATTGATGTTTTCAATTTCACCATTGATGATCAGATAACCATAATCAGGAAGTTTATGGGCAAATTCACGGAAAGAATGGCGAATATCATCAAGATCCTTAAAGAAATCCATGTGATCTTCTTCAATATTGAGGATAATACTGATCTTAGGGAAGAATTCTAAGAAACTGTTTGTGTATTCACATGCTTCAGTTACGAATGTCTCAGAATGTCCGACACGGATATTCCCATTGATCACATCAAGAATTCCACCAACGCTGATCGTAGGATCTGTGTTACCAGCAAGTAAAATGTAAGATAACATAGAAGTTGTTGTTGTCTTACCGTGAGTTCCAGATACGGCGATCGCATTCTGATAATTATGCATCATCTGACCAAGCAGTGTAGCACGTTTCATGACAGGAATGTTACGGCGGATGGCTTCTTTGTATTCTTCGTTGGTATCGAAGTTGATCGCTGCTGTGTATACAACAAGATCGATATCATCTGTAATGTTATCAGCAGTCTGGCTGAGATAAACTTTTGCACCTTTATCTTCTAAGTGTTTGATGATATCGGAAGTATGGATATCGGATCCGGAAATCGTAAAACCTTCTTTAATAAGGATCTCAGCAAGACCGCTCATGCTGATTCCTCCGATTCCCATAAAATGAATATGAATTGGTCTGTTAAAATCTATCTGATACATTTTCATGTGCCCTTTCTTTCTATCGTTGATATAGTTTCATTGTTTTCCTTATTATAAGTCACTGCAACTAATCTTGCAAGACAGAGATTGAATTGGAAAATATTATATTTGCTATAAAAATATGGAGAAAAAAGTAGTAAAATGTCATAATAAAAAAGCTGATAAAAAACAAGTTTTTGTTCACATTTGCTGAAAATAGTGTTATAATAAAAATTAGCATATACGGTCTAAGAGAAAGAAGAAGTTACCAGAGCCTGACCGGAGAGCGAATTTTAGCTATATTATTAGAAACTAGGAGGATGACAACATGCAAATAACTGATGTACGTATTAGAAAAGTGGCCAAAGAAGGCAAGATGAAAGCTGTTGTGTCAATCACAATCGATAATGAATTTGTGGTACATGATATTAAAGTAATTGAAGGGGAGAAAGGTCTGTTTATTGCAATGCCAAGCCGAAAAGCTGCAGATGGTGAATATAGAGACATTGCACATCCGATCAATTCTGATACAAGAAATATGATCCAGACTTTAATTTTAGAACAATATGAAGCAATGAATCTGGGGGATATTGACGCAACAGCGCCAGAAGTCTAAGATTAAGAGAATAACTTCTTCTTTAAAGTGTAGAAAAAGAATCGGGTATTGACCACCTGGTTCTTTTTTCTGTTATAATCAGAACTATAATAGTGTAAAAGATAGATCAGAACAAGGAGGTTTGATGGATGGAATTTCAGATCGGAGATATTGTTAAATTAAAAAAAGCACATCCTTGCGGTATAAATGAATGGGAGATTCTGAGAGTGGGAATGGATTTTCGTTTAAAATGTGTTGGATGTGGCAGACAGGTGATGGTGCCAAGAAAGATGGTTGAAAAAAATTTTAGAGGATTTATAAAAAAAGCTTGCCAAGATTAGAAGTTTATGATAAAGTAATTATTCGTGGTATATAAAAATATCCTTGCTCTTTCACGAAGAAAGAGCCACTAGACCAAAAGGAGGTGCAAGTAATGATGAAATATGAATTAGCATTAGTTTTAAGTGCAAAGATCGAAGACGAAGAACGTGCAGCTATGGTTGAAAAAGTTCAGGCAATGATTACTACAGCAGGTGCAACGATCACTAACGTCGATGAATGGGGTAAGAAACAGTTAGCTTACGAAATTCAGAAGATGAAAGAAGGATACTACTATTTCATCCAGTTCGAAGGCGAAACTACAGTTCCAGCAGAACTTGAAGAAAGACTTCGTATTGAGGAAACTGTATTACGTTTCTTATGCGTTAAACAGGATGCGTAATTAACAGGAGGGATCCGAATAATGAATAAAGTAGTATTAATGGGAAGATTGACAAGGGACCCTGATGTAAGATATTCACAAGGTGAGACACCTTTGGCAATCGCCAGATACACGTTAGCAGTAGATAGAAGATTCAAAAGAAACGGTGAACAGGATGCGGATTTTATTAACTGTGTGGCATTCGGACGCACAGCAGAATTTGCAGAGAAGTATCTAAAACAGGGTACTAAGATGGTTGTTTCTGGAAGAATCCAGACAGGTAGTTATACAAACCGTGATGGAGTTAAAGTTTACACAACAGAAGTTGTGATCGAAGAGCAGGATTTTGCAGAGAGCAAAGCTGCTGCAGCCCAGAACAGTAATATGGGAGTTCCACAGCCAAGCGCGCCACAGCCTAGTGCCGCAGCAAGCGATGGTTTTATGAATATTCCAGATGGTTTGGAAGAAGAATTACCATTTAGTTAAATAGGAGGTAGAAATCATGGCTTATACAAAAGGCGATTCTCCAATGAGAAGAAGAGGCGGACGTAGAAGAAGAAAAGTATGTACATTCTGTACAGAAGCCGACGCTGTAATCGATTATAAAGATGTAGCAACATTAAAGAAATATGTATCTGAAAGAGGAAAAATCCTTCCAAGACGTATTACTGGAACATGTGCTAAACATCAGAGAGCTGTTACAGGAGCTATTAAGAGAGCTAGACATTTAGCTTTAATGCCATATACAGCTGAATAATTTTAAGCAGATAATGAAGAGTTATATTGTGACGTATGTTGCGGTATAGCTCTTTTTTTGTATCATAGAAATTCCGATGGAATCCCCTATGATACAAAAAGCCCTCCGGGCAAGATCGCCCTGCGACAGAGATGTCAAAATAATTAAGAAAATTGCGTAAATTGAACAAATATCTCGCTTTCGTTAAATATAATGTACAAATTCATGCAATTGAGTTATAATAAAGGATAATTGTAAGAATCAAATCAGGAGAAAAAAATGGACATTATGAAGAAAACAAAGATAGAACAGTATCTTCAAGGACCATTATGGGCATTGCTTATTCTGGCTTTTGTAGACATTGTGTTCTTTTTCTTGGATATTCGATGTGGAGTGATCTTAGCGGTCTCACTAGTCGTATTTTTAGTTTTTCAGATGATCATTTATTCCAGAAGCAAACAAGAGATCATCAAAGAATGTATGGATTTTATGTTTGAGCAGAGTCAGGTGCAGAATTATTTGTTACAACAGCTTCCTGTTCCGTATGCACTGCTTGATGGGAATGGAATGATCATATGGTCAAATGATGCATTTCATAAAATTGTGGGAGAGAACCGAGGAAAGTCATTGCAACAGATTTTTCCGAATCTGAACCGTAATCTGCTTCCGTCGGATGTGATGCACTCTATTTCTCATATTGAATATAAAAAGAAATGCAAAGAGGGAGATAAGGAAAAAGAACAGACGCTATTCTATAAAGTAGAGATGAATCGTATTCGTGTAGAAGATTTCTCTGATGAGAATGATAACAGTTGTTCTAGACAGATGCTTAAGGACAACGATCTGATCGCAGTATATTTTTTTGATCAGACATTACTTAAGAAATATATGGAACAAAATGAGAATCAGAGAATGGTCATTGGTTTAATCTATATTGATAATTACGAAGAAATCCTTGATGATATTGATGCGGTGAAACGATCTATGCTGATCGCAGTGGCAGATCGTAAGATCAACAAATTTATCCAGAATGTCTCTGGGGTTGTGAAGAGAACAGAGAGAGATAAATATTTTGTTGTATTTGAACAGAAATATTTGGACAAGATCAAAGAAAACAAATTCTCGATCCTTGATGAGATCAAGACGATCAATCTTGGGAATTCTATGCATATGACATTAAGCATCAGTTTTGGAATTAATGGAAATACGTATCAGGAAAACTATGAAGCAGCCTGTGCAGGTATGGATCTGGCATTAGGACGTGGTGGTGATCAGGCAGTGATCAAGGATGGGGAAGATATTTCCTATTATGGTGGCAATTGTGAGGTTATGGAACGTACCACACGAGTCAAAGCACGAGTTAAAGCGCATGCGTTAAAAGAACTTCTTGAATCAAAGGAAAAGGTCGTGATCATGGCACATAAGATTCCGGATCCAGATGCGATCGGTGCAGCTGTTGGTCTGTACAGACTTGGACTTTCTCTGGGAAGAAAGGCACATATCGTTATGAACGAAGTAACGATCTCTGTCCGTGCGATGGTTGATGAATTAAATAAAAGTGGTATTTATGATGAAGATATGTTCATTGATAACGAACAAGCAATTGAGATCACAGATGAAAACACGTTATTGATCGTAGTGGATGTAAATCATGCAAATTATACAGAATGTGAACAGTTATTAAGTCAGACAAAGACAACGGTGATCTTAGATCATCATCGAAAGAATAAAGATATGATCAAGAATCCGGTACTTTCATATGTAGAGCCATATGCATCTTCTACATGTGAATTGGTAGCAGAGATTCTTCAATATGTAGATTCAAAACCAAAGTTAGAGCCAATGGAAGCGAATGCCATGTATTATGGAATGCTTGTAGATACGGACAATTTTGTGAATAAAACAGGTGTCAGAACATTTGAGGCAGCGGCATATCTAAAGAGAAATGGAGCTGATCTTACAAAGGTAAGAAAGATGTCAAGAGAAAGCATGGAAACTTACAGGATCCGTGCGAAAGCGATCAGTGAAGCAGAGATCTTATATGGCAGGTTCGCGATCGCAACACTGGTAGGAATCGGTGTGGACAGCCCTACTGTTATTGGTGCACAGGTAGCGAATGAATTACTTGATATTGATGGAATTGAAGCATCTTTTGTATTAACAGGTGTTCATGAGAGAGTCTATATCAGTGCAAGATCGATCGATGAAGTGAATGTCCAGAAGATCATGGAAGAATTCGGAGGCGGCGGACATTTGACAGTTGCAGGTGCACAGCTTGTCGATGTATCATTAGAAGAAGCCAAGAATATTATTCATGAGACATTACGATATTTGATATCAAAAGGAGAGATATAAGCGATGAAAGTTATTTTATTAGAAGATGTAAAATCAGTTGGAAAAAAAGATGAAGTAGTAGAGGTTAACAACGGATATGCAAGAAATGTATTATTCCGCAAGAATTTAGCAATTGAAGCTACAAATAAAGCATTAAATGATCTAAAATTAAGAAAGGCGAATGATGATAAACTGGCTGCAGAAGCATTAGCAGATGCCAAAGTTTTAGCAAAAGAGATTGAAGAAAAACAATTGGTATTAAAGATGAAGGTTGGAGAAGGTGGAAGAACATTTGGATCTATTTCCACAAAAGAAATCGCAGCAGAAGCAAAGAAACAGTTAGGATATGATTTAGATAAGAAAAAAATGCATTGTGAACCAATCAAGAATCTTGGATTCCATGATGTTGCGATCAAAGTTCATCCACAGGTAACAGCAACATTAAGAGTTAAAGTAGAAGAAAAATAAGAGGGCATATTTATGGATGAAGCATTTATCAAGAAAGTGCAGCCGAACAGCCCGGAGGCAGAACAGTCTGTGATCGGTGCGATGATCATGGACAGGGATGCGATCGCAGATGTTATCGATATTGTGAATGCCGATGATTTCTATCAGAAGCAGAACGGCATCTTATTTGAAGCGATGACAGAATTATACCGGGAAGGAAAGCCGGTCGATCTGGTAACGCTTCAGAATAAATTAAAGAAAAAAGACGTGCCGGAATCTATGAAGAGTCTTGAATTTATCAGGGATCTTCTGGAAGTTGTTCCAACGTCAGCCAATGCCAAACAATACGCAACGATCGTCAGGGAAAAGGCAACACTTCGTAAATTGATCAAAGTTACAGAAGATATCACAACAGAATGTTATCTTGGTAAAGATGATGTGACAGAGATCTTGGATCACACAGAGAAGAATGTATTCGGACTTCTTCAGCAGGCAAGTGGAAGAGAAGAGTTTGTTCCAATTGACAAAGTTGTGTTAAATACACTGGATGCGATCGAAGAAGCGGCAAGTTCTGCTGGGCGAGTTACAGGTATTGCAACAGGATTTACAGACCTTGATTACAAATTATCTGGACTACATCCATCGGAATTGATCATTGTGGCGGCACGTCCTGCCATGGGTAAGACAGCATTTGTGTTGAATATCGCACAGAAAGCGGCAGTCAGAGATCACGTTCCAACAGCAATCTTTAGTCTGGAGATGTCAAAAGAACAGCTTGTAACTCGTATGATGGCGATGGAAGCAATGGTAGATTCACAGTCTATTCGTACCGGTGATCTTCAGGAAACTGATTGGGAGAAGATCATGGAAAGTGCGGGAACGATCGGTCGTTCCCCATTGATCATTGATGATACACCAGGTATTACGATCGCAGAATTACGATCTAAGTGTCGTAGATACAAACAGATTCATGGACTGGACCTGATCATTATCGACTACCTGCAGTTAATGTCAGGTGGTAAGCGTTCTGAATCCAGACAGCAGGAGATTTCAGAGATCTCAAGATCATTAAAAGCATTAGCGAGAGAGATGAATGCACCAGTGATCGCATTATCTCAGCTAAGTCGAAGAGTTGAAGAGAGAAAACCAGCCAAGCCAATGCTATCAGATCTTCGTGAGTCAGGATCGATCGAGCAGGATGCCGACGTTGTTATGTTTATTTATCGTGATGAATATTATAATGAAGATTCTGAGAAGAAAGGGATCGCAGAGATCATCGTCGACAAACAGCGAAATGGTTCAACAGGTAGTGTAGAGCTTGTATGGCTCGGACAATACACTAAATTTGGCAATAAAGAGAGAGCACCACATTAATTTTCTGGTGCTTTTTCTTACATATACAATTGGATAAAATATACAAATAAAACAAAGTTCTACAATTTTAAAACAAAATCAAATGATGTGATTGAATAAGGGGGTATCTTATGTTATCATTTCTATTTCCTCCGATCTGTCCGTTATGTGCCAAAGAATTATTGGACAAAGGAGAACATATCTGTAAAATATGCAGTAAAAAGCAGATTTTTATCAAAGAACCCACATGCTATTCTTGTGGAAAATCAATGAAGAATCAGGAAAAAGAATATTGCAGTGATTGCAGACAGCATCCGAAGAATTTTGAACGTGGTATGGGGTTATGTATTTACCAGAAACCAGTCACTGATTCACTGGCTGCGATAAAATATAAGAATGAGAGAAAATTTGCGCAGTATTATCTGGATGAAATTCGAAAAAGAAAATACAGGGAATTGCTGCGACTAAAAGCAGATGCGGTAATTCCAGTGCCGATTCATAAAAAAAAGAGAAGAAGGAGAGGGTTTAATCAGGCAGAAATCTTTGCAAAGGGGATTGCAGAGATGTTGGATCAACCGATGTATACAAAGATTGTGGAAAGAATCCATGATACAAAACCACAGAAACAATTAAGCCCAGGAGAGAGAAAAAACAATTTAAAGAAAGCTTTTCGTGGAAATTTGAAAGAATATCAGAAAGCAGGGATGCCGAAAAGAGTATTGGTGATAGATGATATTTATACGACAGGATCAACAGCGGAAGCAGTGACGACAGCGTTAAAACAATTGGGAGTGCAGGAAGTTTATGTATTTTGCATAGC
>JAHZAT010000098.1 GCA_019423795.1 Clostridiales bacterium | reverse complement strand
CTGGAGTGATCATTACGATCATCAGTGTGATACTTTGTGTTGTCATAGGACTTGGTATTAAGCGAGGAAGAGCAAACATAGACAAGATATTACAATTAGTGAAAGCCTAAGCATAGAACTATTGTTTTTTGATTGAAAAAGGACGATTATAGTTAGATCGTCCTTTTTTCTACAAAGAAAGGGAAAAAATATGAGGAAAGTTAGCCCAAGATTAGTAGCAATAATGATGGCAAGTGTAGTCAGTGTCACTTCTATCGCGCCAGTAACAGCATACAATCATGTAACTGTAAATGCAGCACAATTACAGCAGCAGGCGATAGATTGGACATTTACAGGGAATGGAAAAGTAGACAATGATAAGATCCAGTTATCAGGAGCTGGTGATAATATCGGTATCACAAACATCAAAAAAGAAGATAATTATGCGGTCAAAGCAAAACTGGCACAAGGAGAAGAAGACGGAGCTGTCGGTGTGATGATGGGAGCAAAGGAAGCAAAAGATCCAAAGAAAGGTTCTGTAGTAGCCAATGTTACTCCATCTACTGGAGCCGTACGTTTGATCTGTTTCCAAGGAGGACGCAACAACGATCTTCAGAAAGAAAAAGTATTTGATGAATTAAAAAATAAAGATACTTATGATTTTGACATTTCTGTAAAACAACGTCATTTAACAGTTAAGATCAATGGTGTAAAAGTCATCAGTATGGAGATCACAGATACGATTTTTGAAGGAAAGGTTGGTCTTATTTCCTTCAATGAAACAATGACAGCATCTGATTTTTCTGTAGAAGATATCGCGATTCCAAAAGCAACAGCACATTTAACAAATTTACAGGTAACAGGTGGCGACTTAGATAAGAAATATACACAGGATACAAATGATTATGCGATCACAGTGCCTAATACAGTTGATAAATTATCTATCACACCAACTGTAAGTGATAATGGAACAGTGACGATCGGTGAACAAAAAGCAGAAAATGGAAAAGCAACAGAAGTATCATTAAAGATTGGATCTCAGGAAATTCCTATCACAGTGACAAGTACAAATGGTGCAGTAGAAACTACAACATTACATGTATTAAGAAATGTAGATGGTTCAGCATATACAGTTCCAACCAGACCACAATATCATTTTTCACAGGCAATGGGATGGAGCAATGACCCAAACGGAATGCTTTATTATAAGGGAGAATGGCATTTATTCTTCCAGTATAATCAGGCAAGAACGACATGGGGAGAGTTAGAATGGGGACATGCAGTTTCTAAAGATCTGATCCACTGGGAAGAATTGCCAAGACCATTAAATTATCAGGAAGATAATGGAGCAATGTTCTCTGGATGTGGTGTTGTAGATGATGAGAATACATCCGGTTTATTTGGAGATGAAAAAGGACCTGGAAAAGGTGGACTTATCGCGCTCTATACACAGAACAATGAATTAAATGGCCACAGAGGACAGGATCAGTGCATCGCATATAGCAAAGATAACGGAAGAACATGGACAAAATATAAAGGAAATCCAATCTTAAAATGGGATGAAGATCATCTAAAAGATACAGCATTCCGTGATCCAAAAGTATTCCGCCACGATGGAAAATGGTTTATGGTATTAGCGGGAGGAATCTTAAGAATTTATTCTTCTAATGATCTGATTCATTGGAACATTGAAAGTACATATAAAGGAAGCGATGATATCGGTAATCCAGCAGGATTAAGAGTTGAAACAGAATGTCCTGATATGTATCCTTTAACAGCAGATGATGGAACAACAAAATGGGTTATCAGTGAAGGAGGACGTTATTATCGCATCGGTGATCTCAAGAAGATTGATGGACATTGGACATTTGTACA
The DNA here is from genome assembly GCA_019423795.1 of Clostridiales bacterium. Classification (GTDB taxonomy): domain Bacteria; phylum Bacillota; class Clostridia; order Lachnospirales; family Lachnospiraceae; genus Anaerostipes. The sequence goes on along the minus strand of JAHZAT010000098.1, from coordinate 8,826 downwards.
GGATAAAGACAGCGACCGTTATGTCATGAACTTTGGACCTCATTCTTATGCAGCAATGACATATTATATTGGTAATGGGGAAACAACCAATGGAAAACCAGAAAACCGAAGAATCATGATCAACTGGGCAAGTACATGGGCTGATGGATACTGCAATAACGTTGATAAAGTGACTGGACAGTGGGGATACAATGGATTCTTTAATCTTCAGACAGAATTAAATGTGAAGAAGATTGATGGTAAATATAAACTGGTACAGACACCAATTGACGAATATAAGACGTTACGTGTCAACGAAGCAGCAACCAAACTTGAAAATGTTACGATTCCAAAGAAGACAGAAAACAGCGAAAATCTGTTATCAGGAGTCAAAGCAGGACAATATGAAGTTGTCGCAGAACTTACACCACAGGCAGGAACAAAAGAAGTTGGATTCAAATTAAGAACAAACAAATCTGGAAGTCAGGAAACAGTTGTATCTTATAATACAGAAACAAAGAAAGTATCCATCAATGGAGAAAAATCTGGTACACATCCAGCGGGACAGCAGACAAAGAACATCGTATCCGATGCGATCGTCACGGAGAAAGATGGAAAAGTAAAATTAGATATCTTTGTTGATGAATCAAGTGTTGAAGTATATGGACAAGATGGACAGGTTACAGGAGCATTAGCAGTATTCCCATCTGTCAGTAGTACAGGAATGGAAGTATATTCTGAAGGTGGAGAAACAACAGGAAATATCACAGTTTATCCAATGAAGAGTATCTGGGAAAATAAGATCACAGATGCAAACACAGCAACAGATCTATATATCAGTACAGACTCTGGAAGTGGAGAATATAATGTCGGAGATAAGATTAGTGTAAATGCTGCAATCTCTCCAATGAAAGCAGATCAGAAAGTAACATGGAAAGTAAGTAATAACAAAAGTAATAAAGTTAAAGTTGTTAAAACAGAAGATGATGAACTTCAGTTAGAAGCACTAAAAGAAGGAAGTGTCACTGTTACAGCAACAACAGCAAATGGATTATCAAGAAGTATTGATATATTTGTTTCAGCAGCAGACGATGGTATTTCACTTAGTGACTGGAAACAACATGGTGGTAAATGGAAGATCAGTGAGAATTCTAACAGTTGTACAGGAGAAGCCAGTGGAGACGCATTCTTAATGTCAGGAACAAAGATCAGTTCAGATGATTATATTTTTGAATCAGATGTTGTTTATCACAGTGGACAGGCATTTGCATTATTATTCCGTGGACAGAACCCAGATTCTACCAGTGCATATGCAGCTAATGTAGACACACAAAGAAAAGGTAGTACAGCAAGAATCTTTACATTTGGAGGCGGAACCGGAGACATCGGAAAAGATGGAAATTACAACTTAAGCGAAGGACAGAAATATCATTTCAAAGTTGTAGTAAAAGGTAACCAGTATAAAGTGTATATTGAGGACAAGCTGGTACTGAATGTAAGAGATGTAAAAGTTGAGAATAATTACAAAGAAGGAAGATATGTTGGATTTAATGTATTCAATGGAAAGGTAACATTCCAGAATATGAAAGTCACACCATTAGAAGTGAAAGTTCCAACAGTTTCTGATAAACTTGCATTAACAGCAGGCGAGAAAGCAGCAATTGATGTTTCCAATATCGAGGACAACAGTTTCAACATCATCAAATACAAATCTTTGGACAAAACGATCGCAGATGTAGATGAAGATGGTAACATCACAGCAAAGAAAGCTGGAACAACACAGATTGAAACGCAGGTTACAACTTTTGGAAGAAGTTACACATACAAGACTCAGGTAACAGTAAAAGAAAAAGAAGTAGAAACTCCAAAAGTTTCTATTACAGCAACACTAAAAGGTAATGCAAGAAAGACTGTCACAACGATCAAAGATGTGAAAGCAGGAGATACTCTGCCAGCATGGAACAAAGCAAAATATAAAGCAGCTGGTAAGAAAGGTTATGTATTTGCAGGATGGACATACAATGGAAAAATTGTTACAAAGATGCCAGAAAGCGACAAGAATATTACATTAACAGCTAAATTTGTTAAAGTAACAGTTGGAAAAGCAGGTTCATTATCTGTCAGATCTAAAGCAGGAAAAGGTGTAGGATTTGTAGCAAGATCAACACAATCTGTCAACAAATATGGAGAAAAACGAGGATTTAGATTCCGTTATTCCACAAGCAAAAAGATGAAATCTGCAAAATACAAAACAACAGGTTTAGCGAAAAATGTTTATACAAAAACAGGTCTAAAAAAAGGCAAGAAATATTATGTACAGGTTCGCTATTACTACTATGATTCAACAAATCAGAAAGTATACGGAGCATATTCTAAAGCAAAATCAGTGAAAGCATATTAAAAATAAAGACCTAAAAAAGAAGAAAGCCATCTGGAATATTTTATCCTCGCCAGATGGCTTTTCTTGCTTTATAATAATGGAAGAAATAGACAACAAAGCAGAGAAACGAAAGGATGCAGACATAATGAAAAAGTATAAAGCAGTATTTAGTGATATTGATGGAACATTATTAAATTCAAAACATCAGATACCAGAAAATACAAGAAAAAAAATAAAACAGATCAACCAAAATGGAATCCCATACGTCTTAGTATCCGCAAGAATGCCCAAAGGCATGACAGCTATCAGAGCAGAATTAGAGGCGAAGAGTCCAATGATCTGCTACAGCGGAGCTTTAGTTGTTGATGAAGAAGACCATCCAATCTACAGTGTGGCAATGCCACAAGAAGTTGCCATGAAGTTATGCAGAAGAGTCTATGAATTGAATCCAAAGATTTCGGTTAACATTTACACAAACGATGAATGGCTGGTAAAAGATAAAAAAGAATATTGGGCAGCGCAGGAAAGTGATATCACAGGCGTGATTCCACAAGAAGTGTCTTTTGAAGATGAAGAAGTCTACAAAGAAGTACACAAGGTGTTATGCATGGGAGATAAAGAAGATATTGCAGCGTTGGAACAACAGTTAGTAAAAGAATTCCCACAGATCAGAATTTACCGATCCAAAGATACCTATTTAGAGATCATGTCCATGAAAGCATCCAAATCCGATGCAATCCATATGTTAAAAGACCATTTTCATGTGAAACAAGAAGAGATAATGGCATTTGGTGATAATTTCAACGATATCGATATGATCAGATATGCAGGACTTGGAGTCGCCATGGGCAATGCTGCAGATGAAGTAAAAGAGGCAGCAGATATTGTCACAGACATCAATGACAATGAAGGAGAACGCCAGATTCTGGATAAATATTTTAGATAGACGGAATTATTACAAGAAAATTTAGCACAAGGGTAATAGTAAGAGCCGTAAAATAAACGTAATCTTAGAGATTAGAAAGTTTATTTTATGGCTCCTTTTTCTTATATATAACAAACATTTATATAAGAAAGTTGGAAAAGTTGCAAAATTATCAAAAAATTGGTTGGAAAAGTTGCAAAAACTATGGGATTATCAATAAATAATTTTCAAAATAGAATATCATCAATTTATCAACGGTAAAAAAGAAGCATAGAATGAGGAATAAAATAGGAACCGCAGACCAAATGCAGTTCCTATTTTATTTAATAATATTAAGATTGAGATGTAATTGATATTATTTAAGAGAAATTATTTTTTCTTAGTTTTTAAAACTTTCTTAGCGGACCAAGCAGAGTAAACATTCTTAGATTTGTTGTTTACTTTTGTTACTTTGTAGCTTCGAACTCTTACATAATATTTCTTGTTCTTTTTCAGTTTCTTTAAGACTTTAGAAGCAGATTTTGCAGAAACCTTGACTGTTTTTGCTTTCTTAAAGTTCTTAGATGTGCTGTACTGAATCTGGTAAGCAGCAACTCCGGAAATCTTCTTCCAAGATACTTTGATAGAAGTCTTCTTAGCTTTGCTTAATTTCACAGTAGTCTTAGCAGGAGCTTTCACAGTAGTTGTGTTTGTTGCAGTAGTTGTAGCTGCTGGTTTTGTTGTAGAAGGTGCAGCAGTAGTAGTTGCAGCATCTTTTGTTTTTAAAGCTTTGACTGCATTGATCGCTTCTGTTAAATGAGTGATCTGCTCACTAACCTCTGCAGAACTTAAATCCTTTTTGTTAAGTAAATCTTTTGTTTCATCTAGTTCAGTTTGAAGATTAGCAAATGCAGTTTGTTTGTCAGAACTATCAACATAGGAATCTTTCTTCAAAGATTCAGCTTCTGTTACTAATTTCTGAAGAGAAGCTTTTTCTTCGTCGCTTGCAAGAGCCTTTTTGGATACAATATTGTCTTTTGTGGCTTCAAAGTTAACTGTATAATCTTCATAACCAAGAGCATAAACTGTTAAACTCCAATAACCTGTACCATCTGTATTTTTAGGTAACTGGCAACGAATAGAATCTGTTAATCCAAGCTGGATTCCCATAGATTTATGCATCCAGTTATCAGCTGCAAATTTTGTTCCGTAAGAAGCTAAAGCTTTTGTACGAGTGCTGTCATTTCCGTAGTATGTCCATTTAACAGCCTGCATCTTGTCACCTAAAGCACCATAGTCATCTCCATTTAGATCAACACGAAGAAATTCTCCATATGATCCAGAAGCAGCTTTTACAGTTGGAGTGATTTTTACAGCTTTCTGCAATGTCTGATTTTTAATACCAGAGTCAGTACCAGTTGTTCTGGCTTTGAAAGAGAAGGAACCGTCAGAATCTTTGACCGCTTCCTTTAATCCATTTGTATCTGCTGTTACATTTGCAGATGCTTCATAAGAACTTAAAACACCTTCTGCATATCCACCGATCAGTGTACCATTGTTTTCAACAACAGAGTATTTTGCTTTGAAATCGTTGTAATCAGAAGCCTTTACTTTTACAGGAACATATTTGATTCCAGAAACACTATAGTGATCCATTTTTTTTGTGGAATTATCAGCAAATGTTAAAGTTCCTTTGTTAAAAGTAACTCTTCCTTCCACGTCTTTTAGATGTAAATAAGTAGCTGTTACTTTACCATCAGAGCCTTTTACCTGTTCCCAGTTAGAAATCTGATAAGCAATTCCATCGGTTGTATAGATCGTTGTGATGCACTGGAAACTTCCTCTATGAAGACCATGGTTTGTTGTAGCACGAGTAACGGCATCGTATCCACCATTATCAAGTTCATTATGACTATCTAATGTATCAGAAGAGCTGTCATTACCGGCAGCATAAACACCCTCAGATGCCCAATATTCATTCCAGGTAAGTCCAGCATAGCAATAAACATATTCATCAGACTGTTCATCAGCAGCCTTAACAATGTGAGCAACATTAAAGATATTAGCTGTCACAGGAGTCGCAGTTAAAACCATTGCACCACTCATAGCGATAGCAAAGGCTTTCCCGATTAATCTTTTACGCATATAGTTTTTCCTCCGTTTTCTGTAATATAAAATAATAGCGTGTATGTAGTTAGAAAACTCTAACTGTTGAAAAATATGATACCACACGAAAGGTTAGTGAACAATAACTATAAATGAGAATAATTATCAATATCTTGCTATCCATTAAGTGCAGGCACACTCCTACAGACACTGGACAGGATATTGATAATTATTCGGTAAATTATTATAATTAAGGAAGTCATATTAAGATGAGAGTGTCAAAAGTATAAATTGCTCATTTGTGCAAGCACAAACGCAATTTGTACTTTTGACACTTACATCATATTAAGAAATTCGTAAGAATTATATCTATAGAAACGAAAGAACCACCTGATACACTAAAACCATCAAAGATACGAGGAGGAAAAGTATGAACCAGCCAAAGATCCTGGTCGTTGACGACGACAAAGAGATCGTAGGAGCGATCAAGAAACGTCTGGAAATGGAAGACTATGAAATCATAACGGCATATGATGGTCTGGAAGCTATGGATGTCCTGATGGAACAAGAAGTCCAGCTTATGATCATAGATGTCATGATGCCGAAGATGGATGGACTATCCGCAACGATGAAGATTCGGGAAAGCAAGAACATTCCGATCATCATTCTTTCTGCCAAGACAGAAGAAAGCGATAAGATCCTGGGACTATCCATGGGAGCCGATGACTATATCAGTAAACCGTTCCGCCCAGATGAACTAGTAGCGAGAGTGAAATCCCAGCTGCGAAGATACATGCAGTTTGGAGGAATGAACGCCGCAGAAAGCAATAAAGAACAGATCATCAATGGCGGATTGATCCTTGACATGAAAGGAAAAAGAATGATGGTAGACGGAGAGCCAGTGAAACTGACTGCAACCGAATACAAGATCGTAAGCCTTCTGATGAACAACCTTGGCAGAGTATTTTCAGCAGATGAGATCTACGAACGTGTATGGAACGAAGAAGCCTATGCGACAGAGAATACCGTTATGGTCCATATCCGTCGTATCCGCGAGAAAATAGAAATAGATGCAAAAAATCCAAGATATTTAAAGGTGGTGTGGGGAATTGGATACAAGATCGAGAAAATGGACTAACAAGGTATTGATCACACTTGTGATGATCGCCATGACCCTGTCAGGGATATATGGACTCAACACGATCCATAACATGGCATTGACAGGGGATAACAGCTTCAGTCTGGATGAACAGAATCAATCAGACTATATCAAAAACACACAGATCTCACTGTTTGATAAATGGGCGGATCAAGAAAGTGATAAAGTCTATTATACACAGGCAAATCATGTATCAGAAAGTTTACTAAATAAGATAAAAAAAGAATCATTTGTGAAAGTAACGATGAAGGTCAAACCATATGATAAAAAGATGGTAACGACAACATCAACATATGGAACAGAAAATGCGAACTATGCTGGGGGCAGGATTGAACATTTTCATATAGAAAGAGACAAGACAGAGAAACTAAACAAAGACGGAAGTTTCAAAGGATGGGATCCGTATGACGAGTACAATGCGGATCAGACAGAATACTATGAATTCTCTGGGGATAATTATATACTGCTGGATATATTCCCGGAACAGCTTCTGATCAATGATGAGAAGAATCAGCGTCTGGAAAATGCAGACATTGAGATTTCTTTGACAAAAAAAGCACTAACAGAGATTGAAAATTTCCGAAAAGGATCAACAAAACAGATTACGACGGGAATCAAAACGATCATCGTTGTTTCGATCATTGAAGTAATCGGAACGATCCTTCTGTGCATCTTATTTGCACTTCAGGAAAAGCGAACCAGATTTTTTAGAGGGCTTGACAGGCTCTGGTGGGAGATCATACTAGTGACAGCAATTACGCTGCTTGGATTGGCAATCGCATTATGCTTTGCAATCTGGGAATATACGATAGAATATACACAGGGCGGGATCACAGGTTCAACGATCGAGATGATCATGACGCTGAGTTATATCTCAGCTCCATTTTTCATCATGGTATTTGCCGTATGTATTCAGACTACGGTATGGAGGATTCGCCAGAAGAATCTTCTGGATTCAACATTTTGTCTGGGATATATTCGAAAATGGAGCCGTCAGGCAAAGACAAGAAGAAAGCTGGAAGATGAAGCGATGTCATTTGCACAAAAACATGCAAGAGACAGGATCAGACAGTACAGGGTTTTACGATATATTTTAACTGTCGGTACACTTGCTTGTATCATCATGGGAATGAGTGGAATGAATATTCCATCCCCACTCTTGTTTATAGCAGCAGTCATCTTTGTTTTTCTTATTAGATATTTTTCAAGATATTCAGACAAATATGCAGAAGAACAGAGAGATTTAAGCATGCTGGTCGATCAGATCGAACGTATTTCCAATGGAGAACTGACGGCAACGACCGATATTTCACAAGAATCTGCGTATTATGAATACAGTCAGAAACTGACCAATATCGGGCAGGGAATGGAAAAAGCATTAGAAACACAGATGAAGGGCGAGAGAATGAAGATCGATCTGATCACAAATGTATCACATGATCTGAAGACACCGCTGACTTCTATCATCGGATACGTCGATCTCTTAAGCAGAGATCAAACATTATCTGCAGAATCAAGAGATTATGTAACCATCCTGATCAACAAGACCGAACGCTTAAAAGCCATCATTTCTGACCTATTTGAACTTGCGAAAGCAACAAGTGGAGATGCGAAAGTAGATCTGGAAGAAATGGATATGAAACGTCTGGTAGAACAGACACTGGGGGATATGGCAGATCAGATAGAAGAATCTGGATTTGCGATCAGATATCAGTGCGAAGCTACACACACAAGATTTATCGGAGACAGCAGCCGTATGTACCGAGTGGTACAAAATGTCATAGAAAATGCCTTAAAATACTCCCTGAAAGGAACCAGGATCTTTCTAAGGATCACCGAAGCAGATCAAAATATAAAATTAGAAGTTATAAACACAGCATCCTATGAGATGAATTTTACAGAAGAAGAGATCATGGAACGGTTTGCCAGAGCGGAAAAATCACGTACCAGCGAAGGAAACGGATTAGGACTTTCCATCGCAGACAGTTTTACAAAGAATTGTGGAGGAGAGTTTTCGATAAGAATAGACGGAGATCAATTCCTGGTTACTATACAATTTAAACAACATTTAGATGTAAACAAATAGATTTCATATGTTTTTTGACAAAATTGTAAAAATTGAAAAAAACTATGTTGAAAGGGTAGAAAACATAAATATAAAAGTATATACTACTAATTGTGTCGACAATATGCAAATAGACCATTTGAGAGAATGGTTTTTAAATCCTTTTTTCATGAAGTTTTGATACATGGTGACTTATGGAACGGTTGCGTATTTGGAGACATCTGCTTTTAAAG
>JAHZAT010000097.1 GCA_019423795.1 Clostridiales bacterium | reverse complement strand
GAAAGAGGGCATGTGTATGCAGCAGATCTATTTTAGATTGCAAGAATCAATGGAATTAAAAAAAGGTGAGAAAATTAAACTGACCATTTTTTCGTCTAAAGAAATACAAAGAGACGATAAGGATTTTGTAGCAGGAATTATAGACGAGACAGGAAAAGAACGATATGTGATGCATGCGGTCGATATTATACATGACTTTTATGTGAAAAAAGATGGAAAATATAAAGTATTCGTTGAAAATCGTTATAAAAAGAAAATAAAAATAGGAATAGCGATTTGTGTGGAGAAATGATAAATGAGGAAATATGTAGTTCGTTTTATGGTATTTTATATATTAAGCATTGGGTGTTTACTGGGAATTATTATATATTCGTATCAAAATAAGATTGATCGTCATAATGAACAAGTGGAGATAGAATACCCTGGAGTATGGAAGTTATCAGATGAATATGATAATAGAAATTCTAGCTATATGGAATTCCTTCATCAGAAAAACTCTCTCAGTATTTTAAAAGAAGTATATAAAGAATTAGAAAAAGCAGAGTTATACAGAGAATATTCCAGACAGATTCTATCTTATCATGAATATTTTCGTGGGAATGAAAAACTTGCATCTGGATCATATAATGACAAAACGGAAGATGGATATCTTACAAATTTAACTGTACGTCAGATGCCAGAGAAAATGATAAATGAAAAGAAGATAGAACAACATATTGAAAAAGGTCGTTGCTTTACTTTAAAAGAGTATCAAAGACCTTTGAATCAAGAGATTCCATTAATTGCAGGATATGATTATCAAAAAGTTTTTCATTTGAATCAGAAAATTAAGGCAGGATATTTGGGAACTGAAAATTGTACGTTTAAAATTGTTGGGTTTTTACATAAGAATACTAGGTTGTCATCGGAATTAAATCTTGATGAAACATTGATTATGCCAACAGTAAGTAAAATGAAAACAATGAAACAAGAGAATGAAAAAATATTAATGTCAGTAAAATGTTCAGGTTATTTTTGTTATAAGAATGAGAAAGAGTATCGTCAACTAAGTAATTTGCTAAAAAGAATACGCAGGGAGACAGGTTATCGTTATGTGATACCGCAGATGAAATGGAAATCAAATAATTTATTACCAACGACAACTGGAAAAGCATTGATATTCATGAGTTTAAATTTGCTACTAGAATTCATCGTTGTATATAAAGTACTGGATGTGAATACAAGAAAAGTGAAAACATTGGTATATAAAACAGTAGCCCTATGTACAAGTGGGAGTATATTTGCAAATGTATTTTTGCGGTTCTTGTTTCCTAAACACATAAAAATAATTCAAATATATTCTTCTGATTTTGTGGCTTATATGATAATAGTATTTTTGTTATGTGCAGGAATGATTGGATTAAAGGAGAAAAGAACATGATGGAGAAAATTCTGCTTGGGAGTAGTTATCTAGCTCAAGCTATTGTTATGGCAACGATTGCATTTGCAGTCATAAGCACAATTTACTATTTACGATATAATAAAAAGATTATATGTCAGCCAGGATGGATCATAAAATACATATTTTTGGTTTACATAGCAACCGTTGGCATGGTCACGAGAGTATTAGACATCACATCATGGTCATATGGAGGATTTACAGCCTGGAATATTGTACCATTTGTGAATGAAAGCTGGGAATTGATGCTGTTAAATACATTAATGTTTCTGCCAATGGGATTTTTTGTTCCCATATTTATAAAGAAAATAAAATGGAACTATGGAAAAGCAATAATTGCAGGGGCATTGATATCTTTGATGATCGAGTTTGTACAAGTTGTATTTGCAGGAAGAATTGGTGATATTGATGATATCATTTTTAATACACTAGGATTTCTGATCGGGTATATCCTAGGGAACCTATTGCAAAAAATTCTTTTGAAAAAGCAATTAGGATTTGGAACAGAGGCATTGATACTGGTTATGATTAATGGATTTTTAAGTATCCCATTTTATGAGAAGACGGTGTCAATTGGAGATATGATTTTGGATAGTTTGAGTCTCAACAGTTGGTCAGGAAATAGTGGATATATATTGTCATATAACGGCATCCATTACACAATGATCCCATGTATAATACTAGCAGTCATCAGCTGGGCTATAGCACATAGACATCCAAAAGACTATGGTGCTAAAACAGCGAAAATAATCAGTATATTTATGATTGTTTGCTTCATTGGAAATTTTATTCAGATTTTAAGCCAAGATAGTATTATACCAATGCTTGCTGCATCCATTGTGTGTGCGGTAATAAGTCGAAAAACTATTAGATATTAGGGATTTGATATTCCATGAAAAATATGAGATACTATAGTATAAAACATTAAGGAGAATAAGATATGAAAAAATTATCAATACTACTTGCAGGGGTATGCCTAACAGCTGCACTATACAGCGCAGGCACAACTTACGGACAAAACAACAGGTCAGAGAACTAAAAAAAGAACACTCCGATAAAGATGAAGGAAACATCATTATCTGGGAAGCAGAAGAAGCTAAATGGAGGGGAAAGAAATGTTAATACTAGATCTAATTATACAACTTATCACAGTAGTTATTGGAGTGGTACTATATACAGCTATATTTAAAATAGTAAAAAATGTGATTCATAAAATAATACATTAAAGAGGACAGTATTAGTTTTAGGAAAACAGTTGTGATATAACCAACACATTTTATTATTCAATAGTTCTTTCCAATAAACTTCAAGTATGTAAGATATCATAACAATCAAATAGTTCCCGTCCACAACGATTAGCGTTTTATCATTATTTTTGACCGATTCGCAGCCAACATGGTGTATTGTCTGAGCGATATGGAAGTCATTTTGGACTTCCATAAGCGAGTTATACAAGGAATGTCGGCGAATCAGCGATCGGTCAAAAATGATGAATAAAACGCGTGTTGTGGACGGGAACTATTTGATTGTTATGATATCTTATATACTCAAAGTCTATGGTAAAGAAACTATAAATTAAACATTAAAGCGGAATACAATAATATCCCCATCCTTAACAACATACTCTTTCCCTTCCTGACGCACAAGTCCTTTCTCCTTACAAGCCTGCATCGTACCATATTCTTTCAGATCTTCAAAAGAAACAACCTCAGCACAGATAAATCCACGCTCAAAGTCTGTATGGATCTTACCAGCAGCCTGAGGAGCTTTTGTTCCTTCTTTGATCGTCCAGGCACGAGTTTCGTCTTCTCCAGAAGTTAAGAAACTAATTAATCCAAGAAGAGAGTAGCTGGCAGAGATCAGTTTTTCAAGACCAGATTCTTCTAATCCAAGATCTTCTAAGAACTCTTTCTTCTCATCATCATCTAATTCAGAGATTTCCTGCTCGATCTGAGCACATACAACGAATACTTTCGCATCAACGTCTGCGGCATATTCACGAACAGCTTTTACATAATCATTATCTTCTCCTGCAAGTTCATCTTCATTAACATTAGCAGCAAAGATGACTGGTTTGATCGTTAAAAGGTTGCAGGAATTTAAGATTTCCTGATCTTCTTCATCATCTACCTCAAAAGTTTTGGCAAGTTTACCATCCTCAAGATGAGCTTTTACTTTAGATAAGAATTCAACTTCGTGAGCAAGAGATTTGTCGTTTCTTGATCCTTTTGTTGATTTTGCGATACGGCGGTCTAATACTTCAATATCAGAGAAGATCAGCTCAAAGTTGATCGTTTCGATATCACGAAGTGGGTTTACAGAACCATCAACGTGAACGATATTTCCGTCATCAAAACAACGAACAACATGAACGATTGCATCAACTTCACGGATATTTGCAAGGAACTGATTTCCAAGACCTTCACCTTTGGAAGCACCTTTTACAAGACCTGCGATATCAACGAATTCGATCGCTGCAGGGATCACTTTCTTTGAATGGTATTTCTCAGCCAGATAATCAACACGAGCATCTGGAACTGTTACGATTCCCACGTTCGGGTCAATCGTACAGAATGGATAGTTTGCGGATTCAGCACCAGCTTTTGTTAAAGAGTTAAATAATGTACTCTTTCCGACGTTTGGTAATCCTACGATTCCTAATTTCATAATCTATTAATTCCTTTCTCATGGGTATTCTTTAAAACAGACCCGGAAGAAAATATCCAAGGCCATACTGTGAATAGTTTACCATAAGAGACTTGAAAAGAAAAGAGAAATGGGATAAGATATCTTTGATTTAGACAACAAATGTATGCAGCAAAATGAGGTAGAGACTTATTAAGATGATAGAAAGGAAGAGAAAGCGATGGAACATCAAATCAGATTTCCACATCTGGGAATTGTACTGAAAAATGTCGGTGATGGAATTAATATCGGTGGCTTTGAAATTAAATATTACGGAATGATCATTGCAACGGGCTTTTTACTTGGACTGATCGTTTCCTATTACGCAGCAAAACATGAAAATAAATTCAATCCAGAATTAGTTTTTGACTATCTGATCGCTATGATCATTCCAGCAATTGTTGGAGCAAGACTTTATTATGTGATTTTTTCATGGGATTATTATAAGAATCATTTATCTGAGATCATACAGATTCGAAATGGAGGACTTGCAATTTATGGAGGAGTGATCGCAGGAGCGATTACATTATATATATTCTGCAAGAAGAAACATATATCAATGCTTCAATTTGGAGATGTTGCAGTAAAAGGACTGCTTGTTGGGCAGATTCTTGGACGATGGGGAAACTTTTTTAACAGGGAAGCATTTGGATCTTATACAAATAGCCTGTTTGCAATGCAGATTCCAACGAACTTTTTTGTGGAACATGGAAGAATTGATGAAATTATATCCAATGGATTATATGATAAAGCAACCTATGCAGTATCTGGAAATGAAGCAGCAACTTTTATCCAGGTACATCCAACCTTTTTGTATGAATCTATGTGGAATCTTGTATTACTGCTTTTAATCATATTCTTTTTTACAAAGAGAAAGAAATTTGATGGAGAGCTGATCGCAATTTACTGTATTGGATATGGAATTGGAAGATTTCTGATCGAGGGACTACGAATGGATTCCCTAATGATCGGATCGACAGGAATCAGGGTGTCCCAGATGTTAGCACTGATCCTTGCAGTTTTTGGAATTGGCTGGATCATATATAACCGCAGAAAATCACGGAAAAATCACAGATAAATCACACAAAAATCACACATCTAAGCACGAAAAGAAGGGAATTTTATGCACTTTCAGGAAGCCCCTTCTTTTTTGTGCAAAAAAACATGAATTTCTAAGAAAAAACTAAGATTTGATTGTGCATTATTCCTTGCAATTTATAGAGGTATCGTATAAAATAATGTTTATAGGTGGTTAGAAGTGGTGGAAAGTGGTGATACCTGTGTTTATGGGAGAATTTAATCACACAATCGATGCAAAAGGCAGGCTGATCATCCCTTCACGATTCCGCGAAGAGTTAGGTCAGGAATTTGTGATGACAAAGGGATTGGATGGGTGCCTGTTTGTGTTTCCACAAAATGAATGGGAAAGCTTTCAAGGAAAGTTAAAGACATTGCCACTGATCAATAAAGATGCCAGAAGATTTTCTAGATTTTTTATGGCGGGAGCAGCTCCGTGTGAGATGGACAAGCAGGGAAGAACATTGATCCCGGCAACACTCAGAGAATTTGCTCAGATGAAGAAAGAAGTTGTATTAACAGGAATGGCTGATCGTATCGAGATCTGGAGTAAGGAGAAGTGGATTGAGAACAATTCTTACGAGGATATGGATGATATTGCAGCCAGCATGCAGGAATTAGGATTAAGCATATAAGTTAGGTGGATTATGGAATTTAAACACATTTCCGTTTTATTAGACGAAACGATTGAAGAACTACATATTAAACCAGACGGAATCTATGTGGATGGAACTCTGGGAGGAGGCGGACATGCATATCATGTATGCCAGAAACTATCAGAGAAAGGAAGATACATAGGGATCGATCAGGATGCGGATGCGATTGCTGCAAGTACGAAGAGATTAGCCCCATTCAAAGATAAGGTAACGATCGTGCGTGATAATTATGTTAACATGCCAAAAGTATTACACGATCTTGGAATTGAACATGTTGATGGAATCCTGTTAGATCTTGGAGTTTCATCATTTCAACTAGATGAGAAGGAACGTGGATTTACTTATAGAGAAGACGTTCCGCTTGATATGAGAATGGATCAGAGACAGTCGCTGACAGCCAGAGACATTGTTAATGATTATTCAGAGATGGAACTGTTCCATATTATCAGAGATTATGGTGAGGAGAAATTTGCAAAGAATATTGCAAAACATATTGTCAATAAGAGAAAAGAAAGTCCGATCGAGACAACCGGACAGTTAATAGAAGTCATCAAAGGTGCGATCCCGATGAAGGTCAGAGCGGTTGGAGGACATCCTGCGAAGAAGACTTTTCAGGCGATCCGTATCGAATGTAATAGAGAATTAGACGTACTGAAAGACAGCATTGATGCGATGATCGATCTTTTAAACCCAGGTGGAAGATTATGTATCATTACTTTCCATTCCCTAGAAGATCGTATTGTCAAGAGAGCTTTTAAGAAGAATGAGAATCCTTGTACATGCCCGCCAAACTTCCCAGTATGTGTATGCGGCAACGTATCCAAAGGAAAGCAGTTAACAAGAAAACCCATCATTCCAGGGGAAGAAGAACTAGAATACAACAAAAGAGCAAAAAGTTCCAAACTTCGAGTATTTGAAAGGGCATAAAGAGGGAGAAGATCAATGGATAAGACAAGACAAGAACGTTATAATATGATATATGGCAATACAGCGAGGAAGATTGAAGCCAGCACACAGCCGGCAAGCACACAACCAGAGAGAAAACAAAGACCAAGAAGAAAAGTACAGACAACACCGCAGACCAAACAGAATCAGAAAAGAGTGCAATCTATAGATCTTGCATTTATCAAGGTATTGGTTGCAGGAATCTGTGTGATCGCAGCAATGAGTTTTTTTTATCTGTCAGAGCGTGCACAGTTTATGAAGCAGAAATCAGTTCTTTCTGATTCAAAGACACAGCTTAATACATTACAAGTAGAGAATGAAGATATGAATTTAGAAATCGAACAGAGTATCAAATTTGATACGATTGAGACAGCTGCAAAGAAATATGGAATGAGCAAACCAGATGCAAGCCATATTCTCCGTTATGAGAGTCAGGATGCTGAATATATACGGCAGTATGGAAAGATACCAAATGCAGACTAAGAGGTGGTTGACTTGAAGAAGAGAAGAAGAAAACCAATCAGACGATTAAACAATGCTATGAAAAAACGTACGATCTTTGCGTGTGCTTTCATAGCACTTCTTTTTGTTATTTTGATCGGAAGACTTGTCTATTTCAGTGTTTTTAAGAATAATATTTATAAGAGACAGGTTTTGTCACAGCAGAATTATTCCAGTGAAACACTTCCTTATAAGAGGGGGGATATTCTGGATCGTGATGGAAATATATTGGCAACAAGTCAGAAAATGTATACATTGATCTTAGAGCCCAAAAATATTCTAAGATCTGATAAGATACAGAAAGAAACGATCAATGCACTTCATAAATATATGAAGATTGATAAAGATGAATTATTAAAATTTATAAAAAAACATAAGAATTCATATTATTCTGTGTATAAAGATGAACTTGCCTATAGTGATATTGCTGATCTTAAGGATTTTATTGCTTCTGATAAGGCAGATAATGTCTCAGGAATTGTATTTAGTGAGAAATACAAACGCCGTTATCCAAACCAGTCATTGGCAAGTCAGGTGATTGGATTTGTTTCTGATGGAACGATCGGAACAGGAGGTATTGAGCAGTATTATAACAGTACACTCTCCGGAGTGAATGGAAGAAAATACAAATATCTTAATGAGGAACTGGAACAGGATAATTCAATTGTAGAACCAGAAAATGGACAGACAGTAGTATCAACACTTGATTCTAATATTCAGAAGCTGGCAGAAAAAGAGCTCGCTAAATTTGAAAAAAAATATGGCAGTAAAGGAAGCAGTATTCTTGTTATGAATCCAAATAACGGAGAGATTTATGCTATGGCTAATTCTACGTCTTATAATCTGGAAAGCCCAAGAGATGACAAAAATCTGCTGAAGAAATACTCACAGAGCCAGATTAATAATATGAGTGAGAAACAAAAGACAAAAGCTTTCAATGAGATTTGGAAGAATCCAATTGTTTCCAATGCGTTTGAACCAGGATCCACTTATAAGCCATTTACTGTGGCAGCAGGATTGGAAGAAGGAATCTTAAAAGGAAATGAAACATTTTACTGTGACGGCTATCAGAAAGTAGGTCCACATACGATCCATTGTTCTCACAGAAACGGACATGGGCTGATCACATTGTCACAAAGTATTTCACTTTCCTGTAATGATGCTCTGATGCAGATTGCAGAGAAAGAAGGAAAGAATGTATTTGCAAAATATCAGAGAAATTTTAATTTTGGAAAGAAAACAGGAATCGATCTTCCAGGAGAAGCACAGACAGCATCACTGCTTCATGATGCGAAAGATATGACAGCAGCAGACCTTGCAACAAGTTCTTTTGGACAGTCATTTAACTGTTCTATGATTCAGATGGCCAGCGCTTTCAGCTCATCGATCAATGGTGGATATTACTACAAACCACATGTTGTGAAACAGTTAAGAAGCAGTTCTGGAGAAGTTGTAAGTAATATAGAACCTACAATGGTAAAACAGACTGTTTCTAAGGAAACTTCAGATAAATTAAAAAAATACATGAAAGAAACCGTAGAATCAGGAACTGGAACAAAAGCGAAGATGAAAGATTATTCGGCAGGAGGAAAGACTGGTACGGCACAGAAGATACCAAGAAGTGCAGGAACATACATTGTATCATTTTGTGGATTTGCACCAGTTGAGAATCCACAGGTACTTGTATATGTTGTGATCGATGAGATTCAAAAAGAATCTCAGACAAATACAGGACTTGCAGTGGAGGTTGCTAAGAACGTATTAAAGGGTTCATTAAAAGAACTAAATGTTCCAAAAAGCAACAAAAAGTAATATAGAAAAATTTTCTTCATAACCTTATTAATAATAAAGTGAGGATTATGGAGATGAGAACGAAAGCAAAGAAAAGACTTTTGCTTGTTGTGAGCATGGTTTTCGCAGGGTTTTTGGTTGTAACGATAAGGCTTTCTTATGTAATGATCGCTCAAGCGGATAAATATTTAAGCTTAGCCAAAAACCTGCACCAAAGAGACCGGGAGATCAAGGCACCAAGAGGCAATATTTACGACAGGAATGGTGTAAATATTGCTTCAAATAAGGCAGTCTACTCGATCTCTGTGATTTATTCTCAGATAACAGACAGGGAAAAAGTAATTAAAATATTATCTGAGAATCTTCTGATCGATGAATCTTTGATCAGAAAAAAAGTATATAAAAATTCAGTAAGGGAAAAAATTAAAAGTAATGTAGAAAAAAGCATCGCTGATCGCATCAGGAGATATAAACTTGAGGGGATTAAAGTGGATGAAGATTACAAAAGAGTTTATCCATATGACAAACTAGCATCGAAAGTCCTTGGATTTACAGGTGGAGATAATCAGGGAATTCTGGGATTAGAAGTTTTTTATGACAAGTATTTGAAAGGAAAAACTGGAAGGATCCGGACACTCACCGATGGCAAAGGTGTGGAGATTGATGGTGCATATGAGGAAAGGGAAGAGCCGGTTTCGGGAAATGATCTTTATACATCTTTGGATGTCAATCTGCAGAATTATGCAGTACAGGCATGCAGGAAGGTAAAAAAAGAGAAGAAGGCGAAACAGGTATCTATGATCCTTATGAATCCTCAGAATGGGGAGATTTATGCAATGGTAAATGAACCAGAGTATAATCTGAATAAACCATTTTCACTGTCAGCTCAAAAGAGAGCAAAGAATAGCAAAAAACAACAAGAGTATCTGAATAAGAAATGGAGAAATTCCTGCTTAAATGATACTTATGAGCCAGGCTCTGTATTTAAGATTATAACGGCAACAGCAGGACTTGAACTTTCCAAAGTACAGGTAAATGATCATTTTAACTGCTCAGGTTTCCGCATTGTCGAGGATCGTAAGATACGATGTCATAAAGTCGGAGGACATGGAAGTGAGACTTTCAAAGAAGGTGTTATGAATTCTTGCAATCCAGTATTTATGGATGTTGGAGCGAGGGTTGGTGTTGATGGAATGTATCAGACTTTCAAGAAGCTTGGTTTATTTGAAAAAACAGGAATTGATCTTGCCGGGGAAGCATCCTCGATCATGCATCAGAAGAAAAATGTCGGGGCGGTAGAACTTGCCACAATGTCATTTGGGCAGTCAATCCAGATCACGCCATTACAACTTTTAAGAGCAGTCAGTGCAGTGATCAATGGAGGCAAACTTGTCACTCCACATTTTGGAGTATATCTTCAGACACAAGATGGAACAAAACAGAAGTTTTTTACTTATAAGACAAAGAAACATGTTATTAAGAAAGAAACCTCTGAGACGATGAAAGAGCTTTTAGAAGCAGTTGTCTCAGATGGATCTGGTAAAAACTGCAAGATTGAAGGATTTTCAATTGGAGGAAAGACAGCGACAAGTGAGAAACTTCCGCGAGGAAATGGAAAGTATATTTCTTCGTTTTTAGGATTTGCGAAAGCAAAGAACCCTACGATCATCGGTATTGTACTGATCGATGAACCTTATGGAACATATTATGGAGGAACGATCGCAGCACCCGTGATGAAAAGTGTGTTTAAGGTTGCACTTCCATATATGGGAATTTATAAGGAATATACGCCAGATAAAAAAGAACCGTAGACAGGATGAAAACAAATGAGGTGGCGACATGAATTATGGTATTGTAAAGCCGGTTTTAATTGCCTTTTTTGTCAGCGTATTATTAAGTCCGATGATGATCAGGTATTTACACAAATTAAAATTCGGTCAGTTTATCCGGGGAGAAGGACCCGAATCACACTTGAAGAAATCAGGAACTCCAACAATGGGAGGACTGATCATTTTATTAGGGATAGTAATTGCATCGTTATTTTATGTAAGAAGATATCCTATGATCATTCCAGTATTGTTTGTAACATTGGGATTTGGATTTATCGGTTTTATTGACGATTATATCAAGGTAGTTATGAAAAGAAATCTGGGACTTCATGCATGGCAGAAGATGCTTGGACAGATCATAGTCACAGGAATTTTTGCATATTATCTGATCAATTATACAGAGATTGGAACTTCGATGCTGATCCCTTTTACACATGGAAAATATTTAAACCTTGGAGCATTTTTTGTACCAGCGGTCTTTATTATTTTGTTAGGCACAGTCAATGGTGCTAACTTTACAGATGGACTAGATGGGCTTGCATCAAGTGTTACGGTGTTGATCGCAACATACTTTACGGTAGCAGCTCTTGGAATGCAGCAGGATGGCATGTCGGCCGGAATCTGGCCGATCTCATGTGCGACCGTTGGTTCATTGCTTGGTTTTTTAGTATTTAATGTATATCCAGCGAGAGTGTTTATGGGAGACACAGGCTCGCTTGCACTTGGGGGATTTGTAGCGGCAACCGCACTTATATTGCATTTGCCGCTGTTTATCCCGATCGTAGCGTTGATTTATATGGTTGAAGTATTATCAGTGATGCTGCAAGTTGGATATTTTAAAGCTACAAAAGGAAAAAGATTATTTAAAATGGCACCGATCCATCATCATTTTGAATTGTCAGGATGGCCAGAGACGAAGGTTGTAGCAATCTTTGCGATCACCACGGCAGTTTGTTGCCTGATCGGACTGGTAGCGATTTAGTAAGGAGAAAAAAATGATAGATACAAGTAAGAAATTTTTGGTAGCAGGAGCAGGAAAAAGTGGAATAGGTTCTGTAAACCTTCTTTTAAAGACAGGTGCAGATGTGAGTCTTTATGATGGAAATGAAGAACTTGATAAGGAAGCTTTATTTGAAAAACTATATGAAAAGAAAGAAATTTCATTAGTTCTTGGAAATATCACAAAAGAAGATATAGAAAAATATGATCTTTTAGTGTTAAGTCCTGGAATTTCAGTAAATGCACCGATCGCTCAGATGTTTTATGATCAGGAGAAACCAGTTTGGAGCGAGATTGAGTTAGCATATCAGGCATCAAAAGGAAAGATTGCAGCAATCACAGGAACAAACGGAAAGACAACAACAACAGCTCTTACAGGAGAGATCATGAAAGGATACTATGAGAGCAGCTTTGTTGTGGGAAATATTGGAATTCCATATACAAGTGTAGCACTAGATACACAAGAAAATAGTGTGATAACTGCAGAGATCAGCAGTTTCCAGTTAGAAACGATCGTTGATTTTAAGCCAGATGTATGTGCAGTATTAAACATCACACCAGATCATTTAGATCGTCATGGAACAGTAGAGGTTTATGCAAAGACAAAAGAATCTATTGGAAAGAATCAGACAAAAGATCAAATTATGGTATTAAATTACGAAGATGATACAACAAGAGATATGGCGACAAGAGCAAATGGCAAAGTTCTATTTTTCAGCCTTCATCATAAGATAAAAGAAGGAGTATTTATGGAAGATGATGCTTTTGTGATCGAAGAAGGAAGTGATAGACAGGTTGTCTGTACATTAGATGATGTAAATCTTTTAGGTGATCATAATTATGAGAATATTTTAGCAGCGATTGCAGTTTCATATTCTATGGGAGTTCCTGTTTCTTATATCAAAGAAGGAATTAAGAGATTTAAAGGTGTAGAACATCGTATCGAATATGTAGATACAGTAAATGGTGTTGCATACTATAATGATTCTAAAGGAACGAACCCTGATGCTGCGATCAAAGGAATTAAAGCAATGAATCGCCCAACATGGTTGATCGGTGGAGGATATGATAAAAAATCCACATATGATGAATGGATCGAAGCGTTTGATGGTAAGGTAAAAGAGCTGATCTTAATGGGTGTGACAGCACCAAAGATTGCGGAATGTGCAAAAGCACATGGATTTGATAAGATTAAATTTGTAGATTCTATGGAAGATGCAGTTTCTTATATTGCAGAAAAAGCACAGGATGGAGATGCTGTATTATTATCACCAGCATGTGCAAGCTGGGGAATGTTCCCGAACTATGAAGTCAGAGGAGATATCTTTAAAGACTGTGTCAGAAAATTAAAGGAGAACTAGAAAAGTGTCAAACCGCATCAAAAAAAAATATATGGCAGGCAAGACATATTTTGATTATCCAACGTTGTTTCTTGTGATATTTCTGATATGTTTTGGTATGGTCATGATTTACAGCACAAGTTCATATAAAAGTATGATGACATATGGAAATTCGTATAAATGGGTATTGAAGCAAGGGCTTGTTGTGCTTGGAGGTGCGATTGCTATATTTTTGATTTCCAGGGCAGATTATAGAATTATAAAAGGACATAAACCAGCATTTCTTTGTCTTGGAATAGCTACTTTTTCTATGATCGTGGTATTATTGGTAGGGGCAGCAAAAAAAGGGTCTGTACGATGGATCAGCATTGCAGGATTCCAGATACAGCCATCAGAATTTTGCAAGTTTTTGCTTATCATTTATATGGCGAATGAATTAGCGATCAATGCATCACAACATAAATTGAAAACGCTTGGTGATCATGCAAAGATTTTAGTTCCAACGATACCGGTCATTGGATTAGTCACATATCAGAATTTAAGTACAGGACTTGTTATATGTGCTATGGTTGGAATCATGACTTTTGTGGTAAGCCAAAGGACGAAAGAATTGATCATAACTGCGGTTGCGTTTATGGCAGGGATAGTCGTTTATCTTATGACTGCTAATAGTTATCGAAACGAGAGATTTCAGATTTGGCTGCATCCAGAGACTCATAAGAAAGGATTTCAGACGATGCAGGCGTTGTATGCGATTGGTTCAGGAGGAATTTTTGGGAAAGGACTGGGACAAAGCATGCAGAAGATGGGATTTATTCCTGAATCACATAATGATATGATATTTTCTATCATTTGTGAAGAATTAGGATTGTTTGGAGCAGTTTGTTTGATTCTCGTTTTTGCAGCGTTGATTTGGAGAATGTTGTTGATCGCAATGAATGCAGATGAATTATTAGGATCTTTGCTGGTAATTGGAGTTATAACGCATATTGCAATGCAGGTGTTTGTAAATATTGCAGTAGTAACCAATACGATTCCGCCAACAGGAATTCCGCTTCCATTCATTAGTTATGGAGGATCATCAATCTTTTCAACAATGATTGAGATGGGAATTGTATTATCAGTATCTAGACGAATTCATTTAGGATAAGGATGAGGTGCTATGGAAGATAACAATGTCATTCGAATGGATGAACATAAAAATAAAAATAAGGTACATAAAATTTCATTTAAGAAAATCTTACTCGGTTTCATTGTTTGCATTCCACTTTCAATTTTGGTCATTGCAGGAACCTGTAAGACAAAGAAAATAAAGATTGATGGATTGAGTTATTATACACAAGCGGAAGTAAGAAAAGCGATCGCAGAAAATGGATATATTAATAATTCAGTTGGATATTATTTAAAATGTAAATTTGCGACACCGAAGATTCTACCGTTTGTGGATACGATTTATGTGAGCATTAATGCTCCGGATTCAATTACGATCCACGTCAAAGAAAAGAAGAGAGCGGGTTGCCTTCAGTATAACGGAAAGTATGTCTATTTTGATAAAAATGGATATGCATTGGAAAGTCATGAAAAAAAATATGACAATGTTCCGCTTGTGACAGGACTAAAATATAATGAGTTACAGATGCAGAAAAAAATTGATGTAAAGGATGAAAAAGTTTTTTCATATCTGCTGGAATTAACAACAGCGATCAGCAAATATCATTTGCCAATTGATCAGATTCATATCAAAGATGATGGAAATGCGTTGCTGATCAGTGGTAATATTACAGTAGATCTTTATGACAAAAATGATATTGATATCAAAATACCAGAGCTTAAAGGAATGCTGAAAAAAGTAAAAGGGAAAAGTGGAACTATTGACATGAGATACTTTAGTGAGGACCGCAAAATTGCTATTTTTCAACCAAAAAATAGTTGAAAAAACTTAGTAAAAAAGGTATCATTAGATTAGTGTACAGAATTTAAGGGAAGTCATTATATATAGATGATGGCGTGAAGGAGGAACAACGTGGTTGAGATTATGCCTAGTGTTGAGAACACACAAGCAAGGATTTTAGTAATAGGAGTCGGTGGAGCCGGTAACAATGCAGTAAACCGAATGGTTGATGAGAATGTCCAGGGTGTAGAACTCGTGGGTGTGAATACAGATAGACAGGCTTTATCTTTATGTAAAGCAGAAACAAAGATTCAGATCGGAGAGAAACTGACAAAGGGACTTGGAGCAGGAGCAAAGCCTGAGATCGGGGAAGCGGCAGTTGAAGAGAATCGTGAAGAGATCACAGAACTGGTTCAGGGATCTGATATGGTATTTGTAACATGTGGAATGGGTGGAGGTACTGGTACAGGTGCAGCACCGATCATTGCCGAGATTTCCAAAGGTCTTGGAATCTTAACAGTCGGAGTTGTGACAAAGCCATTTACATTTGAAGGAAAACCTCGTATGAATAATGCAATGTCAGGAATTGCCCGTCTTCAGGATCAGGTAGATACAATGATCGTCATTCCAAACGATAAGTTATTACAGATCTGTGATAAGAGAACAACGATTCCAGATGCTCTGAAGAAAGCAGATGAAGTATTACAGCAGGGTGTACAGGGAATTACAGATATGATCTATAACCCAGGACTGATCAATGTCGATTTTGCAGATATCCAGACAGTTATGAGAGACAAAGGTATCGCGCATATCGGTATGGGTGTTGCAGACGAAGAACTCGAAGCAATCAAGACAGCGATGGAAAGTCCATTGCTTGAAACAACGGTTGCAGGTGCGACAGATGTTATCGTTAACTTCGCAGGTGCTGTTGGAATGTTAGAAGCGCAGCAGGCTGTAGAATACTTAAAGGATGAGGCTGGAGATGATGTCAACGTGATCTTTGGTACAGTTAATGCTGATTTTGGAGACCAGATCAGTGCAACGATTATCGCAACAGGTATCAAATCAGGAGATATCACAGGAAATGCAAGAACTGGATTTGCAGCAACAAAGAAAGCAAAACCAGCTCCACAGCAACAGGCACCAGCATTTTCAGGGCAGCCAATCCATAATGGAAAGGTGATGGAAGAGCAGCCAGAAGAAACATCACAGCAGACAAGCTATGTTTCAGAAGCAGAGATGGAAGAGATTGAGCATGAAAGCACAAAGATCAACATTCCAGAGTTCTTATTAAAGAGCAGAAGAAGATAATTTCTTTGACAGATAAAAGATAAAACGAAAGCGTGTAGAATTTTGAAAGTTCTACACGCTTTTTTTCTTAATTATTCGATATAATCTCCACGAGTGAAAACAAGTTCATAATCAATACTTGCAAGTCTTCTTCCAAGACATCCGGCACATTCTGCCGCTTCTTCTCCGGTACAGATTTTATTATCATACAAAGAATAATCTTTTCTTACCGCAACAGGAGAAAGATTCGGCATTACAACATTCGCTCCTGCAAGAATGCCTTTTTCTCGTCCACGGGGATCAATGGTTCCAAGTGCCGTTGTGGCAGGAAGCAAAAGATGTGGATTCATAAGACGCAGGATACTTGTTAGATAAGTGGTGAGCTCCACAGTTCCAGAAGGATAATCTTTAAATTTTGTATCATGATGAGGTACAAAAGGTCCGATTCCAACCATTTGAGGATCAAGTTTTTGAATAAATAAAAGGTCATCCACAAGATTCTCAACAGTCTGATAAGGTGCACCAACCATAAATCCAGTACCAACCGCATACCCAATCTCTTTTAGATTCCATAGACATTGAATCCTGTTTTCTAAAGATAGACTTTCAGGGTGCAATTTCTGATAAAGTTCTGGAGTAGCAGCTTCATGGCGAAGCAGATATCGGTCGGCTCCAGCATCGTATAACTTCTGATAGCTTTCTTTGGAACGTTCCCCAAGAGAAAGGGTGATCGCACAATCTTGATAACGTTTCCTGATCTCAGAAACGATCGGAACCATTACATCATCACTATAATGAGGATCTTCCCCGCCCTGAAGGACAAAGCTTCGATAACCAAGCTGATAACCATTTTCACAGGCAGAAAGGATTTCATCTTTTGACAGACGATAACGGTTTGCATGCTGATTACTTCCTTGAATACCACAGTAATAGCAGTTGTTTTTACAGTAATTGGTAAACTCAACTAATCCGCGTGGAAAAACACCATTTCCATAGATTTTTACAGCTTCTTCTCTGGCAAGGGAAGCTAGATAAGATGCATTTTCTTCATCACGTTCTTTAATGAGAGTGATAAATTCACCTCTTGTCAGTGTATGTTCTTTATGTAAACGATCGATTAATTCGTGTAAATTCATAATATCAAACTCCTTTTTTGTCTATAAGAAATATAACATATAATAGAGGAAAAGACCAAAGAAATATGATAGAATAAAGGAAAATGTTCTTAAATTTCAGGAAAAATCGAGACACGAATGGAAAAAGCAATGGTATCAATGATCAAAGTTTTGGTACTAAATAATAAAATTGCAACTTTTCATTGATTGTGATAGAATAAGAAAGTTAATCTTGGCATGCTTTGTAAATGCCATGGAAACTGATAGAGAAAGATGCTAGAAAGAAGGATATAAATGAAGCGCGAAGATGTGAGAAATATTGCAATCATTGCCCATGTCGACCATGGAAAAACGACTTTAGTAGACGAGATGTTAAAACAGAGCGGAATCTTCCGTGATAATCAGGAAGTCGCAGAAAGAGTCATGGACTCAAACGACATCGAGAAAGAAAGAGGAATCACGATCCTGTCTAAGAATACAGGAGTTATGTATAATGGAATCAAGATCAATATCATCGATACACCGGGCCATGCGGATTTTGGTGGAGAAGTAGAACGTGTACTTAAGATGGTAAATGGTGTTGTATTAGTAGTTGATGCATTCGAAGGTCCAATGCCACAGACAAAGTTCGTATTAAAGAAAGCCTTAGAGCTTGATCTGTCTGTGATCGTATGTATCAATAAAGTAGACCGTCCAGAAGCAAGACCAGATGAAGTTGTCGATGAGACATTAGAATTATTAATGGAATTAGATGCAGGAGACAAACAGCTTGACTGTCCATTCGTATTTGCATCAGCCAAAGAAGGATTTGCAACATTAGACCTTGATGGTGAAAAGAAAGATATGAAACCATTATTCGAGACAATTATCGACCATATCGAAGCACCAGAAGGAGATCCAGAGAAACCATTGCAGGTACTGATCAGTACAATTGATTACAATGAATATGTTGGACGTATCGGAATCGGTAAAGTGGATAATGGTGAGATCGCAGTCAATAAAGAATGTATCGTAGTGAATGCTCATGACCCAGAACGTAAAGAAAAAGTCCGTATTACCAAATTATATGAATTTGAAGGACTTGATAAAGTAGATGTGAAGAGTGCACAGGTAGGATCTATCGTAGCAATCTCAGGAATTTCAGATCTGTCTATCGGAGATACGATCTGTGATGTGGATGGAGCAGAGGCAATTCCATTCCAGAAGATTTCAGAGCCAACAATTTCCATGCAGTTTATGGTAAATGACAGCCCTCTTGCCGGACAGGAAGGTAAATATGTTACATCAAGACACATTAGAGATAGATTATTCAGAGAATTAAATACGGATGTCAGCCTTCGTGTAGAGGAAAGTGAGAATCAGGACAGCTACAAAGTATCCGGACGTGGAGAATTACATTTATCCGTACTGATCGAGAACATGCGCCGTGAAGGATATGAATTTGCAGTCAGCAAGGCAGAAGTATTATACCATTACGATGAGAATGGAAAAAAATTAGAACCAATGGAGATCGCAGTCATTGATGTTCCAGAAGAATTTACAGGAGCAGTTATTGAGAAGTTAAGCCAGAGAAAAGGTGAACTTCAGAATATGACAGCCGCCAATGGAGGATATTCAAGACTTGAATTCTCTATCCCATCCAGAGGACTGATCGGATATCGTGGAGAATTCATGACAGATACAAAAGGAAATGGTATCTTAAATACACTGTTTGATGGATATGGACCATACAAAGGAGATATCCAGTATCGTAAACAGGGATCATTGATCGCATACGAAGCAGGAGAAACGATCACATATGGTCTGTTTAATGCACAGGAGAGAGGTACATTATTCGTAGGACCTGGTGAGAAAGTATACGGAGGAATGGTCATTGGACAGACAGGAAAGACAGAAGATATTGAGATTAACGTATGCCGAAGCAAAAAGCTTACAAATACACGAGCTTCAGGATCAGATGATGCATTAAAATTATCTCCTCCAAAGATCTTAAGCTTAGAGCAAGCATTAGAATTTATTGATACCGATGAATTACTGGAAATTACACCAGAAAACATCCGTATCCGTAAGAAGATCTTAGATCCAACAATGAGAAAACGTGCAAAATTCTCATAAAATAACAAAATAATTTACGGTTAGTTATAAAATGTCGAAAAAGTGGGGCTAACTTTGTCGAATGGTTTTTCTTCTAATTGTGGCCAAATTGGAATAGGATTTAAAGTATACTAATAGGACACAAGAAGGGAGAAAGAGTATGACAGAGCAGGGAATCAATCATAATCAAGTGGAGGTTTGCGGACGTATCAATTCAGCATTTGAATATAGCCATGAGATTTTCGGAGAAGGATTTTATACAGTCAAACTTTTAGTAAACAGATTAAGTGAAGCAACAGACGAGATACCATTACTTGTATCAGACAGACTGATAGATGTCAGTAAAGATTACACAGGGATGCTTGTAAGGGCATGCGGACAGTTTCGTTCCTTTAATAAGCATGAGGAGAACCGTAATCATCTGATCTTATCCGTATTTGTCAGAGATCTGGAATTCATTGACAACATGGAAGGATACAGACCAAATCAGATCATTTTAGATGGATTTATCTGTAAACAGCCAGTGTATAGGATGACACCGCTTGGAAGAGAGATTTGTGACATCTTGCTTGCGGTGAATCGTTCTTATGGCAAATCTGATTACATACCATGCATTTGCTGGGGAAGGAATGCAAGATTTGCAGGAAATCTTGAAATTGGTTCAAGAATTCAGTTGATCGGAAGAATCCAGAGCAGGGAATACCAGAAAAGGATTTCAGAAAATCAGCTGATCAAACGGGTAGCATATGAAGTGTCTGTAAATAAACTGGAGTTTCATGAAAAGGATAAAGAATAAGTTGTATTTATAGTATCAGAAATGATATAATATCCTAAACCAAATATATTACTACAAAAGGAAGATTCTTTGAGGTGAAAAGATGGAAGGACGAGTGGAAGTATACTGTGGCCAGGGCAGAGGAAAGACATCCTGTGCGATTGGTCAGTGTGTGAAAGCAGCCGGGCAGGAAAAGCAGATCATCATGGTTCAGTTCCTTAAAGGGAAAGAAACAGAAGAATTAAGCTTTTTCAAACGTTTAGAACCAGAAGTACAGTTGTTTCGTTTTGAAAAATATGAAAGATCATACGAAGAGCTAAGCGATGAAGAGAAGAAAGAACAGGATCATTTTATTTATAACGGTTTAAAATACGCACATAAAGTCATAGACACAAGACAGTGTGACGTTGTCGTTTTAGATGAGGTGCTGGGACTTTTGGATCTTGGACTTTTAAAGACCGAAGAACTAGTGGAGATGTTAGAAAACCGAAGTGACGATCAGCTGATCATCATGACGGGAAGACAGATTCCAGATGAATTGATACCATATACAGATGCGGTATACTGCATCAGTACGGTCAAAGAATCTCAATGTTGATGCTACACAGGATGATAGGAGGAAAGAAAAATGTCAATTTTTACAGGTGCAGGTGTTGCATTAGTAACACCATTTAAAGAAGATTTATCGGTGGATTATGATCAGTTAGAGAAATTTATTGATTTTCAGATCGATAATGGAACAGACAGTATCATTATCTGTGGAACTTCAGGAGAAGCTTCTACAATGTCTCATGATGAGCAGATCGAGGTAGTCAGCGCATGCGTTTCTCATGTCAATGGAAGAATCCCAGTTATCGCAGGAGCAGGAGCTAACTGTACAGATGAAGCACTGAATCTTGCCAAGAGATCAGAGAAAGCAGGAGCGGACGGACTGTTAGTTGTAACACCATATTATAACAAAGCAACACAGAAAGGTCTTGAAGAATATTATACAACAGTTGGTAATTCTGTAGACATTCCAATCATCATGTACAATGTACCAGGAAGAACAGGAACAAACATCCAGCCAGCAACAGCAGTGAAGATTGCCAAGAGTGTTGATAACATCGTAGCGATCAAAGAAGCAAGCGGAGATATCGGACAGGTGGCAACACTTGCAGCATTAGCAGATGGATGTTTAGATATCTATTCAGGAAATGACGATCAGGTAGTACCTCTTCTTGCATTAGGTGGAAAGGGTGTTATCTCTGTATTATCTAACGTAGCACCAATGGAAACTCATGACATGGTTATGAAGTTTTTAGATGGGGATGTTAAAGGAAGTTTAGACATCCAGTTAAAATACATGGATGTGATCCATAACTTATTTAGTGAAGTAAATCCAATCCCTGCAAAACGTGCAGTTTCAGAGATGGGATATTGCAGAAATATCGTAAGACGTCCATTGACAGAGATGGAAGAAGATCACGCACAGGTATTAATTAACGCAATGAAAGAAGCAGGAATTCTTTAAGGAGTTACAAAAGATGGTTAAGATTATGATGCATGGCTGCAATGGAGTCATGGGACAGGTGATCAGTAAGATCATAGAAGAGACAGAAGGAGCCGTTATGGCATGTGGTGTAGATCGTGTGGATGACGGACACAATGATTATCCAGTATTTACAGATATTAACGCATGTGATGTGGAAGTTGATGCGATCATTGATTTTTCAGCCGCACCAGCAGTTGATGGATTATTAGATTTTGCAGTTGAGCGACAGATTCCAGTTGTATTATGTACAACAGGATTAAGTGATGAACAGTTAGAGAAAGTTCATGAAGCAAGCAAAAAGACAGCAGTTCTTCGTTCAGCAAATATGTCATTAGGAGTGAATACATTATTTAAAGTATTAAAATCCATGACAAAATTATTAGCAGATGCAGGATTTGATATTGATATCGTAGAGAAGCATCACAGAAGAAAATTAGACGCACCATCTGGAACAGCAATCGCACTTGCAGAAGCTGTGAATGAGCCATTAAACAACGAATATGAGTTTGTTTATGACAGAAGTCAGAGACGAGAACAGCGTCCAAAGAAAGAGATCGGAATCTCAGCAGTCAGAGGTGGAACAATTGTTGGAGAACATGAGATCATCTTTGCAGGACAGGATGAAGTCATCGAATTAAAACATACAGCATATTCAAGAGCTATCTTTGGAAAGGGAGCAGTCAGTGCAGCCCTTTACTTAGCAGGAAAAGAAGCTGGTATGTATGATATGAGTGATGTCATTGGATAAGAGATAAGAGTTTAAAGACAATAGATACATTCGCCATTAAGACAGTGTGTTTATTGTCTTTCTTTATGGCAGGAGAGATAACATGAGTAAGATAAAGATTGCATTTTTTGATATTGACGGGACATTGATCGATCCAGAGAAGAAAAGAATAACAGACAATACCAAAAAAGCATTATTAAAGCTTAAGGAAAATGGAGTTAAGATCTGTATTGCAACAGGAAGACCGCCAGAAAAAGTTCCAGATTTCAAAAGTGAAGGAATAGATTTTGATGCATTTTTGACGTTTAATGGTTCTTATAGTTTTAATGAAACCGAAACGATCTTTGAAAATCCGCTAGATAAAGAAGATGTAAAACAGATCATCCAAAATGGAGAAGAAATGGGACATCTTGTGGTATTAGCGACAAAGGACAGGACAGAAGCAAATGGATTAGAAGAAGACCTCGTTGAATATTTTTCCATTGCAAATCAGAGGATCAAGCTTGCAACAGATTTTGAGGAGCTTTCAAAAGATGAAGTATTTCAGATCATGATGGCAGGCGGTAAGGATGAATATAAAGCGATGCTTAAAGATACAAAAAGAGCAGCAGTGGCAGTATGGTGGCCGAAAGCTGTCGATATCATTCCGTCAGATGGAGGAAAAGGCGTTGCAGTTGAAAAGGTTTTAGAGTACTACCATTTGAGCAAAGAGGAGGCAATGGCATTTGGAGATGGTAACAATGATCTTGAAATGCTAAAGACCGTTGGACTTGCAGTGGCAATGGAAAATGCATCCAAAGAGTTAAAAGAAGCAGCTGATGTAATCTGCGGGCATGTATCAGAGGATGGAATTTATACATATTGTAAAGAAAATAATTATTTTGAATAAAAAAAGAATGGTTTCAGATACCTTGTGTAAGAAACCATTCTTTTTTATAGGAAAATTTGATGTTAAACAATATTAGGAATGAACTTTTTCCGCTTTTGGATATATTTTTTTCATTTTCTGGTCATTATAATGAGTATCAAGAAATCTTTCGAAACCATTGGAAGCAGGAACCTGTTTGTCTCTCTGATCATAACGGATCAAGGCAGATAAAGACATCAGCATATTAAGTGTCATAAAAACAACGACAAACCATGTAAAAACAGTTCCAAAAGCGATTGGAAGTTTTTCAATCAGTCCGGATAGTAATGGATAGATCTTTTTAAACCAGGCAACCGTTGCAATTCCCCAGAAGAAACAATAAAGAAGATTGATTCTTCCATTCAGATTAAAAGGCATCTTACTGTAATCCCAGAACACCTTTCCGAAGACAATTTCACTTAGAACACTGCACAAATATTCATAAGCACCTCCAAGAAATGTTCCCATCAAAAATAAAAAGCTCTCAGAACAATCTTTATAACGATATAAAAGTAAAGTAACTCCAGCAAAAGCAAATCCCCAGACAATACTGAACGGACCCCATACAAGGCTGCTGCGGCTCATCCAGACACCCATCTTTAAACGGCAAAAGATCGTTTCAATGATATCACCAAGCAAGGAACCTATAAAAAACAATAAAAAGACTTTATAAAAACCACAGCCCTGAGCAAAGACGCCTGTTTTTGGAATTGTTGGAAGTTTTAATTTGCGCTGTGGATAAGCACGTTCGACACGGTGTTCCACGTAAGAAGTTATCAACTTATTTAACTTCATGCTGATCTTTGTAAGATATGCATCTGCAGATTCCCAACGCCGTTTATCGATATTTTTCCCAAAAACAACGATTGCCGTGGCTAGTATATCAATGATCAATATTGTAAGCAGAGTAAAGATAATAACGTGGCGTATCAAGGCAGGAATCATTTTGTATATAGTAAAAATGAAAGGATTTGCAAATCTGACACCAAGATATCCAAGAATTCCCCAGAAGATTGAATGAGAAACACAAATATAACCATCCAGATTCCATTTATTTTTAGAATAATCCCACCAACGTTCATGATAAAAATGTTCAATGAAATGTCCTCCAAACCACTCAATGACAGTGGCATCGATCATGGCAACAAGAAAAATCCAAAGGCCAGTCATCTCATGGGTATTGATCGTGATGATCACAGCACCGATACCGTAAGAAATACAAAGTGGGGAATTAATAAATCCACGGTTTACAAAACGCTTCTGATTAAATGCTGCCTGTATTACTTCCAGAATCCATCCAGTAAAAGAATAGAGGAAGAAAAGAAAGCATAATTCAAATAATGTTTTTATCATATGTAAAGCTCCTTTTTTGTTAATAATGTATTCAGTATATAAAAAATGAAAAAAAAATACAAGAAAGAAAAGCATTGTTTCACAAACTGCACAAAAGCATCTGATAAATTCTTCACAAAATTTCTGAACAAATGTAAAAGTATATATGAAAAAATAGTTCACTTTGACATAATTTCAGAGAATATGTATTGAAAAGCAAACAAAGATTGACTAGAATAAAGGCATAAAGATTGATACAACTTAGAAAGCAGCAAATGAGAAAGGAGTATCGTCCAATGAAGAAGATTGTAGATGATTGGAGACTGATCTATAAGGTTTGCAGCCTGTATTATGAAGATGATATGAGGCAACAGGAAATCAGCGACTATCTTGGAATATCCAGAGCGACAATCTCAAGAATGCTTCAGAAGGGAAAAGAAAGCGGAATTGTACGCGTGGAAGTGGTCAATCCGATTCAGTTCACTTATGGAAAACTTGAAAAAACACTGGAAAGAAAATATGGTCTGAAAGATGTGATCGTTGTTGAGAATAGTTCTCTTGATACCAGACAGGAATCTCTGAATAAGATGTATGAAAAGGCAGCACTTTATTTGTCACAGTTTTTCCGTGATGGAGATTATATTGGGGTATCTATGGGATTTACTTTACATAATGTAGCGAGAACTCGAAGATCATTTGCGAAAGATAATCAGTATATGTTTGTACCAATCGTAGGAGGCATCAGTCCAAACAGTATTAATGGAGTAGATGTCCAGAGTAACCAGATTGCAAGAGAATTTGCAGATAAATTTGGTGGAAACTATACACAGTTTCTTGCTCCAGCACAGTTCTCAGATAAGAAGATCAAAGATTATTTCTTAGAGGAAAAGTCAGTGAATTTTATCTTCGATGACTTTGAAAAACTGGATACAGTTGTTATGGGAATTGGAGCAAATGATACAGGAACAGATTCCACACTGATTCATGCCGGATATATTACGGATGAAGAACTTCAAAGTTTCGCAGACAATGGTGTTGTTGGAAATGTGGCTTTGCAATTCTTTGATTCCGAAGGAAAAAGAGATAAATTTCAAGGATTCAACGAAAGAATAGCAGGAATGCCCGCAGAGCAGATTAAGAAGATCAGAAACCGAATTGGTATTGCAGGTGGAGTAGAAAGAGTGAAAGCAGTTAAAGGTGCAATTGCTGGAGGATATATCAATATATTGATCACCAACAATGAATGCGCTGAAAAGTTATTGTAGAACCGCAGAAAAAGAAACTAATCAAGATAAAAAAGATATATTTTTATTAGTTTTCTTTTTTTGAACAAAATATTTGTAAAAATAACACAAAAATGAGAAAAAAAGTAAAAATAAGAACAAAAAAAACAGCGGAAAAACCGCTGCATGGAATCAGTCAAGCAGAGCAAGTGCTGTTTCCTTGGTAGTGAAAAATGAGTTGATCAGATGAAGAGATAAGGCAGAATGAATAATATCTTTCTTATAAATTCCTTCAGCAATACCAATAGAAACACGAGCATGTTTAGACGCTTTAAAAATATCAGCACGAATGATTCTCTTTGTAAGTTCTGTCTCTATAAGTTTTGAATCAGAAGTTAAAAACTGCAAAGAGATATCACCAATGGCACCAGACTTCTTCAGTTGAGTAACTTCGTCAGCAGAAAGAATATCATGTCTTGTTAGAAAAGAGGTTTCAAAAGTTCCAATCCCTGTGACGATGATATCTGAATTCTCAGCAAGATTAAGGGTTGACTGAACTTTTGGGTTCGAACTTAAAGTTTCGTATTCTTCTTTAGAAGAACAGAATGCTGGAAAATGAAGCAAATGGGATTTACCACCTGTCAGATCAGCTAACTGGATGACGTTATAGTTTGGCAATGTATCAAATGAGGCACCGAAACTTCCAGCGAGGGGAACGATCTGAATGTCAGTAAATTTCAAAGGATGGATATGGCGGATAAATCTTGAAATAGCATTTCCCCAGGCTACACCAATGATATCGTTTGGTTTGATCTGTGAAATGAAATAATTCACAGCAGCTATGGAAAGGTAGTCCCTCGATGTGTCAGAGTTGTCGATAACACACGCATATTCAAGCTGGTATTTATCACAGAGTCGTTGCTCAAGCTGAGTATTTCCAAGGATTGGAGACTCAATTTCAATCTTAACGATACCGAGTTCTTCAGCACGGGTAAGAAGTTTTGATACCCATGGTCTTGAAATATTAAGTTTCTTGGCAATTTCTTGTTGAGAGAGTTTGTCTTTGTAATACAAAGTTGCGATCAAAGTGATTCGATCTAACATAGCATCATTGTTTTCTATTTTTTTCATAGGCATAATCCTTTATAAATGTAATTTTAATCATGAAAAGCACAAATGTAACATCTTTTTAACAAAATTATATTGTAAAAATCGCAGAAATTCAAGAAAAAATGAATAAGAAAAAGAAAAAAATAAGAACAAATGTAAAATAATGATATATATGGAACAAAGGATACCAAAGTCCAATGTAGATCAAAGGGCCCGATTAGAAGGATGAGGTGTTCGGAGAGACATTTATATAGAAAGAAAATGAAAAATTATCATAGGTAAACATTAAAAAGGAGGAAAATTTATTTATGACAGTTATTTCAAACATTGCAAATGGCTTTATAGGATTGTTCAATGCAGGTGGGGAGCAGTTTATGAGCTGGGTAACAGGAATCATTCCTTTGGTTATCTGTCTGATGACTGCAGTTAACGCACTGATAGGATTTATTGGAGTAGAAAGAGTAGAAAAGTTTTGCCAGAAGATTACAAAATATACAATTCTTCGTTATACATTGTTACCAATTATGGCTGTTATCTTTTTAACGAACCCAGCAATGTATACATTTGGAAGATTTTTAAAGAAAGAACATAAAGCAGCTTTTTATGATGCGACAGTTTCATTTTGTCATCCAGTCACTGGATTATTTCCACATGCAAATGCAGGAGAGTTATTCGTATACATGGGAATTGCAACAGGTATCCAGAAACTGGGACTATCAATTGGAAATCTTGCAGTAAGATATTTCATCGTAGGTGTGATCGTTATTTTGATCCGTGGTATCCTATGCGAAAAAATTTATGCAGTATTAAGTAAGAAATCTAATTAAGGAAAGGAGAAACCCAATATGTATAAAACAATTACGATTAAAGCCGGAAGTGGTGGATGGGGAGGACCATTAACCATTGTACCTACAGAAAAATGTAATAAGATTTTAAGCGTTACAGGTGGAGGAATCCATCCGGTAGCACAAAAAATTGCAGAAATGACAGGAGGAGAGGCTATTGACGGGTTTAAGGAAACTCTTCCAGATGATGAAGTTTTAGTAGCTGTTGTAGATTGTGGTGGTACAGCCCGCTGCG
The DNA here is from genome assembly GCA_019423795.1 of Clostridiales bacterium. Lineage (GTDB taxonomy): Bacteria > Bacillota > Clostridia > Lachnospirales > Lachnospiraceae > Anaerostipes. The sequence continues at coordinate 12,511 of JAHZAT010000097.1, read as the reverse complement.
GAGTTTATCCTAAAAAAGGAATTTTTACAGTAAATATTGAACCAGTAGGAAAAGCTGGACCATTAGCAAAATATATCACACCAGAGATTTATGTATCAGCAGTTACAGAAAATGATATTTTTGAATCTGATTATGCTGGACATATTACACAGAAAGTATCAGAGGAAACAAAACAGACACAAGCAAGCACTGCTCCAGAACCAAAGTCAAAAGCACAGGCAAAAGAAGAAGTTGCAAAAGCAAGTGAAGGAAAGAAAGAAAATATCGTTGTCCGCATTGGTAAAGTAGTCGGACGTGTTGTAAATATCTGTTTTCAGGCAGGTCGTGACACGATAGAGATGGTTGTTGGTACAATCCTTCCATTTATGGCATTTACAGCTACACTGCTTGGTATCATTTCAGCCAGTGGACTTGGAAATGTCATTGCAAAAACAATTTCACCAATCTGTTCTACATTGCCAGGAATGGTAGCGATCGCGTTTATCTGTGGTATTCCAATCCTTTCTCCAGTCCTTGGACCAGGAGCTGTTATCGCACAGGTAGTCGGAACATTGCTGGGATCACAGTTTGCACTTGGAAATATTCCTCCACAGTATGCACTTCCAGCTTTGTTTGCAATCGATGCACAGGCAGGATGTGACTTTATTCCGGTTGGATTATCCCTTGGAGAAGCAGATTCAGAAACCATTGAATATGGTGTTCCAGCCGTATTGTTTGAACGACTGATCACAGGACCATTAGCGGTACTGATCGCGTTCGCATTTAGTATTGGAATGTATTAATAAACATAGATTTCACAGGAGGTAGAAATATGAAATATCAGTCTAAAATCGTTGGACTTGGACCAGATGCGTTAGCATTTCTGGAAGATGAAGATATGAACTTTATCATCATTTTTAACGAAGATGCACCACCAGAACTTGCAGAATTATCGGTACTTCATACAAAAGCTGAATTGAAAGAAGATCCAGCTGTTGGAGATACATTAAAGATTGGAAATAAAGAATTCAAAGTCAGTGCTGTCGGATGGGAGGCACCTCATACATGGGCAGAACTTGGACATTGCACATTAGATTTCAAGGGAGGATCAGAGGCAGAACGTCCGGGATGTATCTCTCTTGAAGGAAACAAGCTGACAGCAGAAGATTTAGCCGTTGGCGGTGTCATTGAATTATATTAATTTAGCACTTATTAATTTTTATATATAAGATAAGGAGAATGTGATTATGTTAAACATGGATCAAAAATTAATCAAAAGACAGGAAGAAGGAAAAATCATCAAAACTGGTATCGTAGGTGCCGGACAGATGGGACGAGGAATGGTAACACAGATGGTACTGATGAATGGTATCACACCAGCCATCGTATCTGATATTAAAGTAGAAAATGCAGTCCATGCATTCAAATATGCCGGAGTATCCGATGAAGATATCGTGATCGCAAAAACACTTGCAGATGCTAATGCAGCAATGGAAGCAGGAAAATATGTAGCATGTGAAGATGCAAACTTCGTATCACAGGCAAACTTAGTAGAGTGTGCGATCGATGCAACAGGAGTTCCAGATGTCGGAGCAAAAGTAGCAACAGACGCAATGAAGAATAAAAAACACGTCGTTATGTTAAATGTAGAAACAGACGTAGTTATCGGGCCATACTTAAAGAAATTAGCTCAGAAAGAAGGAGTCATCTACACAGGATCCGCAGGAGATGAACCTGGAGCAGTCATGGAATTATACAGCTTTGCCAAAGCCATGGGAATGAACGTGGAAGTTATGGGGAAAGGAAAGAATAACAAGATCGACTACGAATGCAACCCAGACACAGTCTTAGAAGAAGCAACACGCCGTGTCATGAGTCCAAAGATGTTATGTGCATTCAAAGACGGAACAAAGACAATGGTAGAGATGACAGCGATGTCTAACTACACAGGACTGATTCCAGATGTGATCGGAGGACACGGACCAAAGACAGCACCGGGAACAGAAGGTGTCAAAGAATTAAATGATATCTTCAAATTAAAAGAAGACGGTGGAATCTTAAATAAACATGGAGTTGTAGAATATGTAAACGGAATCGCACCAGGAGTCTTCGTAACAGTATCCACACCAAACGAAGAGATCGCATACCAGATGGGATACCACAGCATGGGACCTGGACCATTATGGACATTATACAGACCATTCCATCTGTGCAACTTAGAGACACCATTAACAGTAGCAAAAGCCGTTATCGACGGAGAAGTTACATGCGTACCAATCGATGGATTAGTATCAGAATGTATCACAAGAGCGAAGATTGATCTGAAAGCAGGACAGACAATTGATGGTATCGGAGGATACACAACACATGGATCTATCGCAACAGCAGAAGAATCTAACGCTAAGGGATATGTACCATTTGGATTAGTAACAAACAAAGCTGTCATGAAGAGAGATGTCAAGAAGGGACAGCTGCTTACATATGATGATATCGAATTAGATAAGAGCACACTGATCTACAAGTTAAGAAAAGAACAGGATGCTATGTACGGAAGAAACGTATTATAAAAATACGTCTAAAAATCGACACTTTAACTGACTGGAGAGCCTGTGACAGGAATAGAATAATACGTTCCTGTTACAGGCTCTCTTAATTTGTGAAAATAAAAACAATAGGTATACAATGATGGTTGTGTAAAAATGCACAAAAAATAAGAAAAATTGAATAAGAAAATAAATGATATTGACAAACAGAAACAAAGCAGATAAAATAAGAGTAACAAAAGTGATTAATAGGCACGAATGTAAAGTATAAAAATATACAGAATTACTAAAAACAAAAAGGAAGGAGATTTTACAGTGAGTGGTATTTCAAAGATGTTATTGATCGTATGCGTATTGTTTATTCTGCAGGCCTTGGGAGGCTGGTATCAGATTCAGAATTACAGGAAAGCAATGAGAAGAGTTCATCAGTATGGGAACGTCGGATTTGGACAGAGAAAAGGAAGGCTTACAGCAGGATATATCATTATGATCGCATGCGACCATGATGGAATTATCACGAGATGTGAAATCATGCAGGGATTAAGCTTCTTAGCAAAATTCAAGCCGTTAAATGAATTTCTTGGAAAAGATATGAAAGGAAGAAGCATTTACGAATTCCTTGATGATATGAAAGATTTTGATAAGAAACAAAAAAAGAAATATAAAGGTTATATCAATGCATTTGAAGCACTTGACCAGAGGCTTCAGGATACAAAGCTTGAAGAAGATCAGAAAGAAGCAGTCAGTCAGGAAGCACAGGATGCACTAGCATAAAATTTGATATACATGGAACAAAGAACAAACGATAGCCACTTACAGATCAGGGCCCAAGGATGTGAGATGGTTATGAAATGTTTTGAGTGACATTTATATAGAACTTGCGTTTTTAATTAAATTAGGAGCAAAAAGGAGGATAAAATTATGGAAGTTGTTTCTAACATTGCAAATGGTTTCATCGGTCTGTTCAATGCAGGTGGAGAAACATTTATGGGATGGGTAACAGGAATCATTCCACTGGTTATCTGCTTAATGACAGCGGTTAATGCGGTGATCGGATTCATCGGTGTTGAACGAGTGGAAGGTTTCTGCCAGAAGATTACAAAGTATACGATCCTTCGTTATACATTACTTCCAGTTATGGCAGACATTTTCTTAACAAACCCAGCACAGTATACATTTGGACGTTTCTTAAAGAAAGAACATAAAGCAGCGTTTTATGATGCCAGCGTTTCTTTCTGTCATCCAATTACAGGTTTGTTCCCTCATGCGAATGCAGGTGAGTTATTCGTATACATGGGAATTGCATCAGGTCTTCAGAAAGCAGGATATTCCATTGGTGGACTTGCAGTAAGATATTTCATCGTCGGTGTTATTGTAATTCTGATCCGTGGAATCTTATGTGAACGTATCTATGCAGCATTAAGCAAACGATAATCTGGAAGGAGGAAAACGAATATGTATAAAACAATTACGATCAAAGCCGGAAGCGGTGGATGGGGAGGACCATTAACAATCTCTCCAACAGAGAAATGCAATAAGATCTTAAGTGTTACAGGTGGAGGAATCCATCCAGTTGCTCAAAGAATCGCAGAAATGACAGGAGGAGAAGCCGTTGACGGATTTAAAGAGACTCTTCCTGATGATGAAGTCTTAGTAGCAGTCGTTGACTGTGGTGGAACAGCCCGCTGCGGTGTATATCCAAAGAAAGGAATCTACACAGTTAACATCGAGCCTGTTGGTAAAGCAGGACCTCTTGCAAAATATATCACACCAGAGATTTATGTATCAGCAGTTACAGAAAATGATATCTTTGAATCTGACTATGCTGGACATATCAAAGGAAACCCAGCAGCACAGGCAGCCGAAACAGCAACTGCAGCACCACAGCCAAAATCAAAAGCACAGGCAAAAGAAGAAATTGCAAAAGCAAGTGAAGGTAAGAAAGAAAATATCGTTGTCCGCATCGGTAAAGTTGTTGGACGTGTGGTAAATATCTGTTTCCAGGCAGGTCGTGATACGATTGAGATGGTCGTTGGAACAATCCTTCCATTCATGGCATTTACAGCAACACTGCTTGGTATCATTTCAGCCAGCGGCCTTGGAAATGTCATTGCGAAAACAATTTCACCAATCTGTTCTACAGTACCTGGAATGGTAGCAATTGCATTTGTCTGCGGTATTCCAATCCTTTCTCCAGTTCTTGGACCCGGAGCCGTTATCGCGCAGGTAGTCGGAACATTGCTTGGATCCCAGTTTGCACTTGGAAACATTCCTGCACAGTATGCACTTCCAGCCTTATTTGCAATCGATGCTCAGGTAGGATGTGACTTTATTCCAGTAGGATTATCTCTTGGAGAGGCTGATTCAGAAACAATCGAATATGGTGTTCCAGCCGTATTATTTGAACGTCTGATCACAGGGCCATTAGCAGTACTGATCGCATTTGCATTTAGTATTGGAATGTATTAATTATTAATCAATAACTTACATAGGTTATGTCATAGAAAGGAAATCATCAAATGAAATATCAATCTAAAATCGTTGGGTTAGGTCCAGATGCATTAGCATTTCTGGATGATGAAGACATGAATTTTATTATTATTTTTAATGAGGATGCACCTCCAGAGCTAGCGGAACTTTCCGTGCTTCACACAAAAGCAGAGTTAAAAGAAGATCCGGCAGTTGGCGATACATTCAGAATCGGTAAAAAAGAATATAAAGTCAGTGCAGTTGGTTGGGAAGCACCTCATACTCTATCCCAGCTTGGCCATTGCACTCTGGATTTTAAAGGTGGAGATGAAGCAGAACGTCCAGGATGTATATCCCTGGAAGGAGAAAAGCTGACACCGGAAGATTTAGAAATTGGCGGATTGATTGAGATTTATTAAAATAAAAATTGAGATTTTCTAAAAAAGGTCTGTGGAGATTATCATCCACAGACCTTTGATCATTTTACAGGTTTTTTATAAAAGAGATAAAGCTGTTTCTTTATCTGTAAAAAATGCAGTAACAAGATGACGAGATAATACAGCGTGTATGATTTCAGATTTTTCAAGGCCTTCAGCGATAGCGATCACACAGCGGGCATGATCTGCAATTTTAAAGACATCTGCCTTGATAAGATTTTTGGTAAGCTCTGTATTGATCGCATTCCCATCTTTTGATAAAAATTGTAATGCAAAATCACCAACAGCATCATATTGCTTTAATTCTTTGATTGATTCATCGGAGAGAATATGATGTCGTGTCAGGAAGGAAGAGTGAAAACTTCCGATCCCATTGATCACAAGATCTGCATTTTCTGCCTTTGAAAGAACAGACAGTGTGTTTTCATTCTGGCTTAGAGCTTTGTATTCTTCTTTGGAAGAACAAAAAGCTGGAGCGTGAAGAACACCTGCGTTTCCCTGAATTCTTTCAGCAAGTTTTAGTGCACTGTAGTTTGGAAGAGTTTCAAATGTTGTTCCAAAACTTCCAGCAAGCGGTATAAGGTTTGTATCAGGAAGCTGCATAGGCATCAGTTCATTGATAAAACGTGAAACCGCGTTTCCCCATCCAACCGCAATCGTATCATTAGGTTTTATTACAGAAATAAAATAATTAGCAGCGGCTTGTGCAACATAGTCTTTGTATGCATCATCACGATCGATGACAACAACCTTTTGTAAATTATACTTTTGTTGCAGGGCTTCTTCCAGATCAGAATCTCCAGAGAGTGGAGAGTCAATCGTAATTTTTACAATACCAAGTTCCAAAGCCTTTGATAAAAGTTTTGAAACCCAAGGACGTGAAACGTTTAAGCGTTTCGCGATTTCTTGTTGTGAAAAATGATTTTTATAATAAAGATTTGCTGCAAGCAAGATTCTATTATACATTAAGTCATCAGTTTCTTTTTTTGCCATAATGTGACTCCTTTCGATGAAAATAGCAATAGGCACATATGTAACTATATTTTAATGAGATTATATAGTAAAAGAGCTGTTTATTCAAGCAAAATAAAGAAAAATAAGAAAAACTATTGACGAACATATGTAAACTGTATATAATACAAGTATCAAAAGTAATTGATAAGCACATATGTAACTTCAAACGATTTTCAATCAGATAGGAGAATGAGATTATGTTAAACATGGACCAGAAATTAATCAAAAGACAGGAAGAAGGAAAAATCATCAAAACTGGTATCGTAGGTGCCGGACAGATGGGACGAGGAATGGTAACACAGATGGTACTGATGAATGGTATCACACCAGCCATCGTATCTGATATTAAAGTAGAAAATGCAGTCCATGCATTCAAATATGCCGGAGTATCCGATGAAGATATCGTGATCGCAAAAACACTTGCAGATGCTAATGCAGCAATGGAAGCAGGAAAATATGTAGCATGTGAAGATGCAAACTTCGTATCACAGGCAAACTTAGTAGAGTGTGCGATCGATGCAACAGGAGTTCCAGATGTCGGAGCAAAAGTAGCAACAGACGCAATGAAGAATAAAAAACACGTCGTTATGTTAAATGTAGAAACAGACGTAGTTATCGGGCCATACTTAAAGAAATTAGCTCAGAAAGAAGGAGTCATCTACACAGGATCCGCAGGAGATGAACCTGGAGCAGTCATGGAATTATACAGCTTTGCCAAAGCCATGGGAATGAACGTGGAAGTTATGGGGAAAGGAAAGAATAACAAGATCGACTACGAATGCAACCCAGACACAGTCTTAGAAGAAGCAACACGCCGTGTCATGAGTCCAAAGATGTTATGTGCATTCAAAGACGGAACAAAGACAATGGTAGAGATGACAGCGATGTCTAACTACACAGGACTGATTCCAGATGTGATCGGAGGACACGGACCAAAGACAGCACCGGGAACAGAAGGTGTCAAAGAATTAAATGATATCTTCAAATTAAAAGAAGACGGTGGAATCTTAAATAAACATGGAGTTGTAGAATATGTAAACGGAATCGCACCAGGAGTCTTCGTAACAGTATCCACACCAAACGAAGAGATCGCATACCAGATGGGATACCACAGCATGGGACCTGGACCATTATGGACATTATACAGACCATTCCATCTGTGCAACTTAGAGACACCATTAACAGTAGCAAAAGCCGTTATCGACGGAGAAGTTACATGCGTACCAATCGATGGATTAGTATCAGAATGTATCACAAGAGCGAAGATTGATCTGAAAGCAGGACAGACAATTGATGGTATCGGAGGATACACAACACATGGATCTATCGCAACAGCAGAAGAATCTAACGCTAAGGGATATGTACCATTTGGATTAGTAACAAACAAAGCTGTCATGAAGAGAGATGTCAAGAAGGGACAGCTGCTTACATATGATGATATCGAATTAGATAAGAGCACACTGATCTACAAGTTAAGAAAAGAACAGGATGCTATGTACGGAAGAAACGTATTATAAGAGATAGAAAATACTCATACTTTCCTGCCACACTTATATGTGGCAGGAAAGAAATTAAAATGGTGAATGTAAATTAGGAGGAAGACGGATGTTAGTAACTTTAAAAGAATTACTCGACCAGGCCAAAATAGAACACAAAGCGGTAGGTGCATTTAATGGAACAACATTAGAAGCAATCCGCGGTATCATTCAGGCAGCAGAAGAATTAAATTGTCCAGTAATTCTGCAGCATGCACAGAGCCATGATGATATCATTGATCTAGAAGAAATCGGACCGATCATGAAATATTACGCAGAACGTGCAAAAGTTCCTGTTGCACTTCATTTAGATCATGGAAGCTCCTTTGAACGATGTGTACAGGCCTTGCGTTTAGGGTTTACATCAGTTATGTACGATGCATCAGCAAAAAGCTTTGAAGAAAATGCCGAAGAAACAAAAGAGATTGTGAAAATCGCACATGCAGTAGGTGCAAGTGTAGAGGCAGAACTTGGACATATTTTTACATCTGAAGTTGTTCATGGAGAGGGTGGCTCCGCAGACAGCAAGGATGATTATGATGATCTTGATGATATTTATACAGATCCAGAAGTTGCAAAGAAATTTGTAGAGTTAACAGGGGTTGACTGTTTAGCTGTTGCATTTGGTACAACACATGGAGTATATTTAACAGAACCAAAACTAGATCTTCCTCGAGTAGCAAGAATCAGAGAGGCTGCTAATGTACCACTAGTTATGCATGGTGGATCCGGAGTATCCGATGAAGATTACGCTGTTGCGATCGAGAACGGAATCTGTAAAGTAAATTACTATACATATATGAATGTTGCCGGAGGAAAAGCCTCCAAAGAATTCTGGAAAGATGATGAAACAAATTTCTATGATTCTATGGCAATCAAAGCAACAGAAGCGATCAAAGAAGATGTAAAACGTGCGATCAAAGTATTCCAGAAATTATAGAAAAGAGGATAAAAATGGCAGTATATAAAGAAACAATTGAGGTAAAATCTCATGGGAAAACCCCAACATATATTGATATTACAAAGGACGTAAGAAGAGTCATTGAAGAAAGCGGGATCAAGAACGGTATCTGTGCCGTGATTTCTCCTCATACAACATGTTCCGTATTCTTCGAAGAATTCTGTCATGACTATAATGAAGATGGAGATGAATTTTTACAGGAAGATTTAAATAATGTTCTTGCAAAGATCATTCCAGACCATGTATCCAAAGATCAGTATGTATATCCAGGAGAAGAACACTACAAAGCAGTAGAAAGCTGGCCAAATGCTGAAGATTATCTTCCAGGAGGAGACAGAACAGCATTATTTAATGGAGATGCACATTTAAAATCAACATTATTAGGTTCCAGTGAAACATTCGAAGTAGATAACGGAAAACTTGGGGTAGGTACAACAGGATATGTATATTTTGCAGATTTTGACCGTACACGTCCACGTACAAGAAAATGTAAGATTGTAGTTCTTGGAGAATAAGGAGGAAAGCATCATGGCAAAAGCCCAGTCACCATTTTTAATTGTCAATCCTAAGTCATATTTATACGGAAAAGAAAGTCTTGAATTAGCAAAAGCAGCTGATCAGGTTGCCAAAGATACAGGACTTCAGATATATTTCACATGTCCATATGCGGATATCCGTATGATCAAAGAAAATACAACTGATATCATCGTATGTGCACAGTCCATGGACCCATTAGTTCCAGGAAGAGGAATGGGACACGTATTACCAGAATCTTTAAAAGAAGCTGGAGCTGAAGCATTATTTTTAAATCATGCAGAGAATCCTAAAACAGTCAGTGATCTGTACGCAACGATCAAACGAGCAAAAGAACTTGACATGATCACAGTTGTATGTGCAGACTCAACCGTAGAAGCCAAAGCAGTTGCCTGCATGGACCCAGACATCGTACTGGCAGAGCCAACAGACTTGATCGGAACAGGCCAGGTGGCAGATGATTCTTACACAATTGAAACAGTCAAAGCGTTAAATGCGATCAATCCAAATGTATTAGTAATGATCGCATCCGGCGTAAGCACAGCTGAAGACTGCTACAATGTAGTAAAATTAGGAGCAGACGGAACAGGTGCAACCTCCGGAATCTTAAACGCACCATCCCCTGCACAGAGAGTCAGAGAAATGGCAGAAGCAATCGTTAAGGCAAAAAATGAAAAATAAAAGTTAACAAATAGTTTGTTCACTTGTTTTCTTAATCCATATGAAAAATAAGAAGGGATCTTGGATTCCTTCTTGTTTTTTGTATAATTCTGATTTGAAAGGTAGTCGTTGACTGTTGTATGAAATAGAAAGAAGATCAGAACAAATATTTATAATATATCGGTGGCAACACGCATATTTTAAGAGCGTTTTTTACAAATCGCCTATCCGCGCCTGTTCCTTTGATAACTCCTTGGCTGCGAGCCAAAATGCCCGCAGCTACAGTCAGACAATCAACCACAGAGCGCTGCGAATTTGTAAAAAATGCACTTAAAATATGCTGATCGTTGCCACCGATATATTATAAATATTTGTTCTGATCTTCTTTCTATCTCATACAACGGAAGACTATTCAAACCACTACGGAGTGTGTATGTTAAACAGTATTGGATGATAATTTTTGTATCCGTTAACGGAAGATCAAAGGAACTTACAATCACCGATTTGACGAGAAGTTTGACATATATTTAAATCTTAATTATATCCAATACCATCCAACATACACACCAACTCAAATTTTCCAATCTTGTAGTTCCCTACACTATAACCTTCAGGTATATGAGCAAAATTTCACCGCTGTGCTTTCGGTTGCTTATTTATTTTTTCCATATACGGAAAGACTTCAGTTGGCCAACACTACAATTAAAATTTTGAGCAATTCCACTAAAATAATGTTATAATAATAACAAACACCAAATCAAATTAACCAAGAAAGGAGCAAAATCATGGCAGCAATCATCGGAAGCCCAACACGTTACATCCAAGGAAAAGGGGAAATGAAAAACCTATGTTCCTATGCAGATAAGTTCGGAAAGAATCTATTCATTTTAACAAGTGCATCCGGAAGAAAACGAGTAGAACCAGCGATCAACGAAGGGAACAAAGACAGTAATCTGACATACGATGTATTTAATGGAGAATGTTGTATGACAGAGATCAACCGTATCATAAAGATCGTAGAAGAAACAGGAAGCGATGTGATCATCGGAATCGGTGGAGGAAAGATTCATGACACATCAAAAGCTGTTGCATACTATACAAAGAAACCAGTCATTATTGTACCAACCATTGCATCCACAGACGCACCATGCAGTGCATTATCTGTGATCTATACAGATGAAGGTGTATTTGAGAAATATTTGTTCTTGCCATCAAGCCCGGATATGGTTATGGTAGATACAGATATCGTTTCAAAAGCACCAGTAAGATTGTTGATTTCAGGTATGGGAGATGCCCTGGCAACTTATTTTGAGGCAAGAGCATGTAAAAGATCCGATGCAAGTAATTGTGTTGGCGGAAGATGTACATTGGCAGCAATGAATCTTGCACAGTTATGTTTTGATACATTAATGGAGAACGGAGTACAGGCAATGACAGCAGCAAGAGAAGGAATCTGTACAAAAGCTGTAGAAAATGTAATTGAAGCAAATACTTACTTATCAGGAATCGGATTTGAAAGTGGAGGATTAGCAGGAGCACATGCGATCCATAATGGATTTACAGCAATCCCAGAAACACATAAGATGTATCATGGAGAGAAAGTAGCATTTGGAACATTGGTTCAGCTGGTACTAGAAGATGCGGGAGAAGATGAGATCATGGAAGTAATTGATTTCTGCAGTGAAGTCGGACTTCCTGTGACATTAAAAGGATTAGGAATCGAAGAAGTGAAACCAGAACAGATTATGGAAGTTGCGAAATTAGCATGCGCACCAGAAGATACAATGGGAAATATGCCATTTGAGGTAACACCTGAAGATCTGTATGCAGCAATTATGGGTGCGGATGCACTTGGAAGATATTATACAGAATAGAAAATTGCCAGTATCTAGTTAATAGACATAGAAAATATGAAAGAACCCCTGAAAGGTTGATCAACCTTTCAGGGGTTCTTAAAAATGTGCGCCTAGCGGCGCACGTTTCGTTTGCGCGCCATGGGCGCGCTCTCGCAGGTGAAAGTCCTGAACATGCCCAGGTAGTGGGAAATGTATAGCTGAACAGCAAGGGTGTCCATCGTGAGGTGGAATCTGAAGGAAGCTGTAGGCAAATCCTTGGTCCGACGGACAGAAATCGCATATGAGGCTAGGCTTCGAGAGATAAGCTGGCGAAAGACAGCAAAGTCTAATAACTACCACATTTGTAGAAGCAGAGTAAATGCGGCGGATTTATGAGGAGAAAGAGCGTGCAACTTAAGCGTGGAGGTCTCACAGAGGTTTCATTTGCCTAGTAACAACGAACTGTGAGAAGTCAGCAGAACCCATAGTAGTGAAGAAGTTTCTGTAATGGAAATGGAGCGAAGGGGCGAACAATCAATAAGTT
>JAHZAT010000096.1:10232-15448 GCA_019423795.1 Clostridiales bacterium | reverse complement strand
TTCAGAGGAATCCTGTTTGTCAAACGATACATACAAGGGAAATGGCAGAGAATGGAATTGATTTAAATGAAACAGATTAAACAAAGAAATTGTAGAAGATAAGAACAGCCCAGAATCGTCAGGTATAAAAAGACGATTCTGGGCTGTTTTAAAATTGTGTCTAGAATGTAAATCCAGGATCTTCAGTAGTATCCATTTCATCAAAAGTAACTTTTTCTATTAATTTATTCTTTTTATTTTCCATTGTAATAAAAGCACGGCAATTTGTTGGGATTGTAACGGAAGAACCTTTTACTCTTTTCATTTTAGTAGCTCCTGGCTTGTAAGTATAAATAGATTTTACTCTCCAGTTCTTATTAGGAGTGATCTTGATGTTACGTCCCATAAAGGAAATCCCAGATCCGTTTTTATTCTTAAAATCAGAAGTACAGTCTCTTCCATCCACTACGATCTTCTTAAAAGGATTTGAGTATTTTATAACTTTGACTGTTGTTTTTACAGAATAAGTTTTACCTCTATATTTAAATTTTGCAGTGATTTTTGTTGATCCTGTTTTCTTAAGTTTTACACCGATCCCTACTTGATTGTTATCCTCAATAAGATAATAATCTTTTCCAAAAGTTTTTGTAGAAATAACCTTTTTATTTGAGGATTTAACCTTCATACCATTACGCAGGATGGATTCTGAATTAGAGCGATTTGTTCCCTTGATATAGATCACATTTGTGTAAAAACCATTCCCGCCATTATCTTTTTTGTCATAACTTAATGTTGTCTTTTTAGCTAGAGAAAATTTTGCTTTCGCATTTACACTGTAAGCAGAACACATACCTACTGTTAATACAGATGCCAGAAAAATAGAGGCACTTTTTAAAAAATGTTTCTTCATAAAATTCTCCTTTCGATGAACAAAAAATACAAAGTCATTATAGCATAGAAATATGCAAAAATACAAGGTATAATAAGGATAGAACAAGTTTCAAGGAGGATACTGTTATATGAATAAAAAAGAACTGGCACTAGAAGTCATTGAGCGTCTGAAGAATGAATATCCAGATGCAGACTGCACACTGGAATATGATCAGGCGTGGAAATTATTAGTTAGCGTAAGACTGGCGGCTCAGTGTACGGATGCACGGGTGAATGTCGTGGTAAAAGGATTATTTGAAAAATATCCAACAGTAGAAGCACTGGCAGCAGCAGACGTTGCAGATATTGAAGAAATCGTACGGCCCTGTGGTCTTGGAAAGAGCAAGGCAAGAGATATCAGCAAATGTATGAAAGTTTTAAGAGATGAATATAACGGTAAGATCCCAACCGATTTTAAATCGATCCTAAGTCTTCCTGGGGTCGGAAGAAAAAGTGCCAACCTGATCATGGGAGATGTCTTTGGCAAACCTGCGATCGTTACGGATACACATTGTATCCGCTTGGTCAACCGGATTGGATTGGTTGATGGGATAAAAGACCCTAAAAAAGTTGAGATGGCATTATGGGAGATTATTCCACCAGAAGAAGGAAGTGATTTCTGCCACAGGCTGGTATGGCATGGAAGGGATGTCTGTACGGCAAGAACAAAGCCTCATTGTGAGAGATGTTGTTTGAATGATATCTGCGCACAAATTATATAAAGGTACCATGATCAAAAGTATGAAAGGAGAAAGTTTATGAGGAAACTATCAAGAAGAGCTGCCAGTATTGCATTAGCAGCGGCAATGCTATTTACAACTGCAGGAGTCAGTCAGAAGAAGGTAGAGGCTGCTTCTACAGGGAAATTATCTGTTACAGGATATCAGGACTATAGTGATGCACAGAAAATCTTAAAAGAAGTGAACAAATACCGTAAGAAAAATGGACGCAAAGCATTGAAGATGGATCGAGGATTGACAAATTCAGCAATTATGCGTGGATTTGAAACAACGATCTATATTCCAGAAACAAGTCCACATAGAAGACCAAATGGAAAGCTTTCAAAAAGTATCAACAAGAAGATCATCTATGAAAACTGTGCACAATCTGCAGGAACTACACCGAAGCAGATCGTAAAGGGTTGGATCAATTCTTCCACACATAGAAAAGGTCTGTTACTTTCGAATGCAAAAAGTGTAGGGGTTGCAGCAGTTACGGTTGTGTCAAGAGACGGATACGAAGCCAATACCTGGGTATTAGACTTTAGCAGTTCCAAAGCAAAGAAAGTAGAAAAATCCAAGGCAAGAAAGCAATTTACAAAAAATATCGTGACAAAGAATTCATATTTAAAGAAGAGTTATTTAAAACTAGACAGCAGATACGGTACAATATGGGAAACAGAAAAAATGCAGATGAAGCCAACATATCAAGGCAAAATGATGAAAGAGTACGGTGTGTATCCAACAGTGATCAATACATCATCTTTCACATCATGGAAGAGTAGTAATCCATCCGTGGCATCTGTTGACTCGAATGGAAGAATCACAGGAAATAAAGCTGGAACAGTGACGATTTCTGCAAAATTAAAAACAGGGACAAAGATAACGATTTCAAAGAAGATCAAAGTCGTACCGACGAATCAGCAAATCGATCCATGGGAATAGACAAAAACTAAAGAATCAGGATAGAATAAAAAAACGTAATCTCAAGAGGTTCATTTGAGATTACGTTTTTTTCTATAGGATTATGCCTGAAATCCAAGGTAGGCATTGATTCTCTTATGAAATAGAGAAGAAAATATATTTGTAATATTACCACTTAAGAAAGCGGCGATCGCGGAACTGATCGTGAATCCGACACCTATTGATAGCACGGCACATGCAATGACAGATAGTAAAATCTTAGCTGCAAGTCCATGAGGTTCAATAAAGAATAAACCATAAGAAGTAAATTCGATAAATAAAGAATAAACAAAAGTCAAACCAAGCTGAGTCAACTGCATTTTCCCGAATTCATGAAGGATCAGAGCTTCACAAACCAAGAAAGTAGAGTTGATCAGGAAGTTAAATAAAGCATAGCTGTGAACTGGGGAAAGATAACTTAATGTCAAAGCCATTGTACAGCTAGGTGCAACTCCAAGAGCTGCTTTCAAAAATAAATTAGAACCAACAGACATGATCAACAGTCCTAAAATATAGAATAACAATCTATGGTAAAAAAATCTTTTTTTGTTTTTCATAATATCAATGATTCCTTTCATCAAAATTTTATGTTTTATCAATCGTATTCCCTTTTGTGTTTCTTATTATATATAGAGAGAATGAAGTATTGCAATTCCAGTTGAGATTTGATATATTCCAAATAGGAATATACGGAGATATTTGAAAAGGATATGGAAAATGGAAATACAGCAATTATATTATTATATGGAATTATGTAAACAGAAAAATTTCACAGAAGCTGGATATGCCTGTAACATGACACAAGGTGCATTATCAAAACAGATCCGTAAGTTGGAAAATGAGTTAGGGATTACACTGATCCGCAGGAATACAAGGAAATTTGAGTTGTCCAAAGAAGGAGAGATCTTTTTGTCTTATGCAAAGAAAATGACGGGAACCTATGAAGAGATGCTGAAAAATGTTCAGAAAAATCAGGAAATTAAAATTGGTTGTATGCCGGTTCTTGCACCATATCATTTTGCAAGGTTGGTGGCGGATTTCAGGAAGGAATATCCAGATATCAAACTTGTGATTGATGAAAGAATCGCAAGTGATATTCAGGAAAACTCCGATCGTTATGATTTCTTGATCTTGAGAGAAAATATGATGGAAGATCAGAAAAAATTCCGTTTTTCCCCACTGTATGATGATAAATTGTGTGCAGTGTTATATGAAAAACATCCGCTTTATGGAAGAGATCGACTTCAACTGAAAGAATTGAAAGATGATGTTTTTATCTTCCCAGAGAGAGGCAGCGGAAGTTACGAAGTGTTTTATAAGAGTTGTGAGAAAGCAGGATTTGAACCGAAAATAGCTTTTGAATTTCCACAAGCAAATACAATCATGAGTTTTGTAAGTGAAGGGGTTGGGGTTACGATCACATTTTCAACGGTTTATAGAGAAGCTAAATGTGCTGGAGTTAAAATGATACCATTAGAAGATGAATTACATTCTGTGATATCACTATTTTATAGAAAAAATAAGCCATTGGATTATGCAAAGAAGCAGTTTTTAAATTATGTAAGAGAGCATTTGTATACGTAAAAAAATTAGAAGGCATATTGTGAATCTGTTATACTAGAGGAAGTAAATACAAGGAGAATTCTTATGAAGTATGTCATAAAAATAATACTGATCGTGACATGCCTGATCATTATGTTACCATTTGGCGGATGTGGCCGGAAGAAGCAGGTAACAGCTCAGAAAGCAGGAGTATTAAAGCCAGAAGCACCGGGGAAGGAAGTTTTGGATCATGGGGAGGTTGTGGTTGATATATCGAATGTGGCTCAAGGCTATGTAGCACTGCGATATAAGGGAAGTGCAAAGAAGATCAGTGTTGAAGTGATCGGAAAGAATAATAAAGTATATAAATATTTTATTGAACGGACAAAAGAGCCGACATATTTTCCATTGACCAGTGGAAATGGTACATATCAGATCTCTGTATATGAAAATGTGCAGGACGATGAATACAGTGTTTTGATGATGGATAGTTTTGAGGTGAAATTAAAAAATAAATTTCTGCCATTTTTATATCCTAACCAGTATGTAGAATTTACAAGTAAGACGAAAGCAGTAAAGGAAGCGAAGAAACTGGCAAAAGATTCCAAAGATGATCTGGCAATCGTCAAAGCTGTTTATAATTATGTGGTCAAAAATGTAAAATATGATGATGAGAAAGCGCAGAATGTTCAGAGTGGATATCTGCCATCGGTAGATGAGACATTGAAGACAAAGAAGGGAATCTGCTTTGATTATGCTGCACTGATGACGGCGATGCTGCGTTCGCAGGGCATTCCGACCAAGCTTGAGATCGGGTATTCAGGGGATATCTATCATGCCTGGATCAGTACCTGGCTGAATGAAAAGGGATGGGTAGATAATATCATTCAGTTCGATGGGAAAAGCTGGGAGTTAATGGATCCGACACTGGCAGCGAATAGTGATAACAAGGAAGATGTGAAAGAATATATTGGGAATGGAGAACATTATGTACTTCAGTATAGTTATTAAGAAGGGATAGATATGAAGAAGAAACTTAGCAACGAAGAACTGATCACATTTTGTGGTCAGATGGCGCTGATC
>JAHZAT010000096.1:0-10132 GCA_019423795.1 Clostridiales bacterium | reverse complement strand
GAAGAAACTTAGCAACGAAGAACTGATCACATTTTGTGGTCAGATGGCGCTGATCTTGAAATCTGGGATTTCATCGCTTGAGGGGATTTACATTATGGAAGATGGAGATGTCCAGACAGAAGGCAGGGAGATATTAAAAGAGATCCGCGAAGAACTTGAAATGTGTGGAATGCTTTATCCTGCAATGGAGAAAACAGGGGTTTTCCCAGAATATGCACTTCATATGACGGAGATCGGAGAACAGACAGGAAGACTGGATGAGACGATGGAAGCATTGGCGGCATATTACCAGAGGGAAGAAGAAATATTAGATGCGGTCAAGAGTGCAGTGACTTATCCGGTTGCGATGCTCGGGATGTTGTTAGTGATCGTTGCAGTATTATTTATAAAAGTTATGCCAGTATTTGAACAGGTATATATGCAATTAGGGCAAGAGATGACAGGAGTTGCACGTCAGTTATTGAATATTGGAGATTGGATGAGGCAGTCAGCAATTGTTCTGGTAGTTTTGGCAGTGGTGATCTTGATCATAGTATTTTTCGTTATTTTTTATAAAAAGGCAAGAATTGAATTTATCTCGAAGATACAAACCATCGGATTTATGAAGAAAATCGCATGGAAACGTGCAAGAACAAGATTCGCAGGTGGAATGGCGATGGCTTTAAAGAGTGGACTTGACATGGATGAAAGTTTGTCACTTTCTGAGAAACTGACAGATTATGAACCATTGAAAATGAAGATTCAGCAATGTCAGGAACAGATGAAAGAAGGAGAAACATTTCCGAAAGCATTGAAAGAAGCACATATTTTTGATGGAATGCAGGAAAGATTGATGATCATTGGTTATGAAACGGGTGCCGTAGATGAGGTAATGGAACAGGCAGCAGATCTGTATCAGAAACAACTGCAGGATCAGATTCAGAAGATGATCGCTGTGTTAGAACCGACGCTGGTAGGAATCTTATGTGTGATCGTAGGGATCATTTTATTATCTGTCATGTTGCCACTAGTTGGTATTATGGCTGGAATTGGATAAGGGAGGCAGATTTTGAGAAATCGTTTTCAAAAACAAAGAAAAATTGACAATAAAATTCGAATTTTCCTGCCAGTTATGATCTGTGGCATTATGGTGGCTGTGTTATGGAATAGCAGCAGCCAGATTTTTCGGGAAACAAAGAAAAGACAGGAAGAAAGTCTGAAAGAAGCCGTGATCAAAGGGGCGGTACAATGTTACAGTGTGGAAGGGCGATATCCAGAAAGTCTTTCTTATATGGAGAAACATTATGGATTGGAGTATGACAAAGACGAGTTTGTGATCTCATATGAGATCATTGGGTCTAACCGCATGCCACAAGTTACGGTGATCCCATTGAATGAGAGGTGAGGTTTTTGGAGAGACAAAGACATATGACAGATCAGATGTTTCTTGTAATCTTATTTGCAGTGTTTGCAGTTTGTGCGTTTTCCTTGAGTATGATCGGGGCGAATATATATAGTCATACAGCTTCTGTGATGAATGAGGATTATGAGGAACGGATCGATATTTCTTATGTAACAGAAAAGATAAGACAGTGGGATGAAAAGGACAGCATCGAGATCGGCAGCTTTCATGGACGCACAGCCCTGATCCATACAGAAAAGATCAATGGGAAAAAATACAATACATATCTCTATCAAGAGAAGGGTGCGTTGAGAGAATTAATGGTAAGAGAAGGTCTGGATACAACAACGATGCAGGGAGAGAAGATCGTGGCAGCAAAAGATTTTTCTGTAATAGAAACAAAACAGCTGTATCATATAAAGATTCAGGGAAGTGATGGCAAGATATATCAGAACTGTGTATACAGACACAGCAGGAATTAGGAGGAAGTATGAGACAAAAAAGCAATGGAACACACCTGATCCTGATGGAATTAATGATGGTATTATTCTTTTTTGCAATCTGTGGATCAATCCTGCTTCAGGTATTTGTAAAAGCTCATAACATTAGTGCAAAAGCAAGAGAAATGACAGAGACAAAAAATTATGTAACACAAGCTGCAGAACTGATAGAAGCGGGTGCTTATGACATCAAAGATTTTCAAGAATATTTTACACAAATAGATGGTAAAGCTGGAGATTATCAGTGTTATTATGATCAGGATTGGAATGAGATAAAGAAAACAAAAGCCCGTTATCATATGACGATAAAGCTTGAAAGGCAGCCAGCGAAAGTTCTGGGAAAGATTACGATGTGGAGGGAAAACCAACAGATTTATCAGCTTGATATTTTAAGATACAGGCAGGAAAGGAAAGATAATGAAAGATCGTAAAATGCCATTTTTAGGGATTGGAGCAGCTTCGATCGTGCTCGTGTTAGCTATGGTCTGTTTAGCAGTTTTTGCGGCTTTGACACTTTCAAGTGCCAAGGGAGATCATACGTTAAGTAAAAAGAATTTGGAACGTACGTCGGCTTTTTATCAGGCATCCAATGCGGCGAATGAACAAGTTGGAGCGATCGATGAGAAACTATGGAAGTTGTATCGCAGATCTAAGGATAAAAAAGATTATATGAAAAGGGTTGGTCGATCGTTTACAAAAAGCAAGGGGATTTCATATAATAAAAAAGAGAAAACAATTGCATTTCAGGAAAGTATCACAGACACACAGCAGTTATCTGTGAAATTGCAGATTTATTATCCGAAGAAAAAGAATGATCTGTGTTATGAAGTGATCAAATGGAAAAAAGAAGCTGTTGGGGCATGGAAGAAGGACGATTCCCTTCCGGTTTATCGAAATAAGTAAAAGGGGTCAATATGAATCTTGAAGAATTTTTAACATTAGCAACAAAAGAGGAAGCCTCAGATCTGTTTATTGTAGCAGGGCTTCCATTGACGATGAAAGTAAATGGAGTGATGCGTCGCATCAATGAAGAAAAAATGATGCCGCAAGATACGGAAAAAATAATCCGGGAGATTTATGAGAAAGCGTTAGACAGAGACATAGATCAACTGTTGAAGACAGGGGATGATGATTTCTCATTTGCAATTCCTGGATTGTCAAGATTTCGTGTCAGTGCATATAAACAGAGAGGATCCTTAGCGGCAGTGATCCGTGTGATCGCATTCCGCCTGCCAGACTATAAGCAATTAAGAATACCAGAGCAGGTAATGAAATTAAGTGAATTAAACAAAGGACTTGTGCTTGTAACAGGACCAGCGGGAAGTGGAAAATCCACGACACTTGCATGCATGATAGAAGAAATCAATGAAACAAAAGAAGATCACATCATCACATTGGAAGATCCTTTGGAATTTTTACATCAACATAAGAAAAGTATCGTCAGTCAGAGAGAAGTAAACATGGATACTGTAAATTATGTTACTTCCTTAAGAGCCGCATTAAGACAAAGTCCGGATGTGATATTGCTTGGGGAAATGAGAGATTATGAAACGATTCAGGTAGTTATGACAGCTGCAGAAACAGGGCATCTGGTATTTTCAACACTTCATACCATCGGGGCAGCGAATACGATCGAACGTATCATAGATGTATTTCCACCAAATCAGCAACGTCAGATCATGATTCAGCTGGCTTCTGTATTACAGGCAGTGATCTCTCAGCAGCTGATACCAACGATGGATGGAACATTGATTCCTGTGTTTGAGATCATGGAAGTGACCCCGGCGATCCGCAATATGATCCGTGAAAATAAAGTGCATCAAATAGATGGTTTGATCTATTCCTCTACAGGGAGCGGAATGATATCTATGGACCAGTCATTGATCAATCTATATAAAGAAGGACAGATCAGCAAAGAAACTGCGATTTTATATGCATCCAATCCAGAAATGATAATAAAAAGGATCCGCTAAGAAATATGGTCAGAAACAGGCTGAAATCCATCGGAATTTATTGACAAAAAAGTGCGAATATTGTACGATAAAAATATATTATAGGGTGAGTGTCTCTCATATGGAGATTGAGAGACAAAAGCAAAAAGTATAGATATTAATATTAAGAAGGGGCGAGAGTTATGAAGAAGAAAGTCATGGTCGGATTGGTGTCCGTGGTAGTAGCTGTTGCATTGGTTTTTGGTGGAGTCACATTTTACAATAACCGTCAGCAGGAGAAGTTTGAGAAGCAGATGGCTTCCTATGAAAGCGTTGATACTATGCAGCATCCAAGCGAAGCAACAACATCAATTGATGGGATTCAAGTACCGCTTGGCAAGAAACCGAAGGTAACGACGAAGAAAACAACAAAGAAAAGCACAAGAATCCAGAAGCTTAAGAAGAAAGCAAGCAGAAGCAAAATAACAACAAGAAGAACAACAAAGAGAAGAACAACAACATCTCAGAATCATTCCAGACGTAAGGTTGTGAATACAAAAGTTGTCAAAACACAGAAGGATTATGACAAGAAGGGTTCTAAGAAGAGAACGATCAAGACAGTCGTTCAGACAACGACCAAGACAACAACGGTTGAATTGAGTCAGATGTCTGGTGTTTCTGGAACAACATTAAGAACACTTGGTTCTCAGGCAGATGGTAAGATCTTGAATGCATTTGAAGATCTGAAGTTTAAGATGGTGATTGATAAAAATGCGGAAGCGACAGGTGTATTTAGCGTTAAGAGCCATAAGATCGCACTTCAGAGTGCGAGATCTTCTGTATTACTTCACGAATTAGGACATTTTGCTAATTTCATTGCAGGAGATAAAGTTGGAACGAGTGAATGGAAGTCAATTTACAATGCTGAGAAGGATAAATATGATGGATATAACAAAGCATATGCGATCAAATCAGCATCTGAGTATTTTGCAGAATCTTACAAGGATTATAAGGAGCATCCATCCGCATTAAGATCAAAGAGACCAAGAACTTACCAGTTTGTTAAGAGTACGATTGATGGAATTACAGACAGCGATGTACAGAACATCAAAGATACCTATGGAGAATACTGGGGATTATAGGACGATACCTGAAGGAGTACTTTCTCAGAAAGTACTCTTTTTTTTGCCAATTGCCTGTGTTGCTCTGTAGAATGTGAAAGAATGTATAAACAAGGGATATTTTAAAAAATTAAAGGAGAAATAAGATGTTAAAGATCAAGGAATACGTCAAAGCAGAAAGTCTTGAGCAAGCTTATGAGCTGAATCAGAAGAAGACCAACTGCGTGATCGGTGGCATGTTGTGGCTTAAGATGGTCACAAGAAATGTACAAAAAGCAATTGATCTGTCGGGTCTTGGACTTGATCAGATCGAAGAAAATGATGAGGAATTTTCAATCGGAGCAATGGTAACACTAAGACAGATCGAACTTCATGAAGGATTAAATACATGGAGTCAGGGAGCGGTAAAAGAAAGTGTGACACACATTGTCGGAGTGCAGTTCCGTAATCTTGCGACAGTAGGTGGAAGTATTTTTGGAAAGTTCGGTTTTTCTGATGTATTAAGCTGTTTTCTGGCGTTTGACAGTTATGTGGAGTTACATCATGAAGGAATCATTCCATTAGATCAATTTGCAGCCAATAAATATCCAAATGATATTTTAGTGCGTCTGATCATTAAGAAGCATCCGCAGGAAAGTGTTTATCTTTCTCATAGAAATACAAAGACAGATTTTCCAGTTTTGACCTGCGCTGTTTCATTAGGTGAGAAAGAGGCATATGCGGTTGTCGGTGCAAGACCATCCAGAGCTTGCAGAGTCAGATTATCAGATCAGTGGATGGAACAGATCAAAGATGATGAAGGAAGAAAAAAACTCGCAGATGAAGTGACAGGTCAGATGAATTTTGGAAGCAACATGAGAGGAAGTGCTGCTTACCGTGAACAGTTATCAAAAGTCTTATTAAGAAGAGGCTTTGAACAGTTAGAAGAAAGGAGAGAAAAATAAACATGGAGATTACATTTACATTAAATGGAAAGAAAGTAACCCCACAGATTGATGCAGACACTCTCCTGATCGATCTCGTCAGAGATCTTGGTTGTTACAGTGTGAAACGTGGATGCGAGACATCAAATTGCGGATTATGTACGGTATTTATGGATGACCAGCCAATCTTATCATGTTCCATTCTTGCAGCAAGAGTTGATGGACACAAGATCGATACCTTAGAAGGATTGCAGGAAGAAGCAGCTGAGTTTGGAGCTTTTATTGCGAACCAAGGGGCTGAACAGTGCGGATTTTGTAACCCAGGAATGATCATGAATGCGATTGCATTATTTAGAGAGATTCCAGATCCGAGTGAAGAAGAGATCAAAGAATACCTTGCGGGGAATCTTTGCAGATGTTCTGGATATGAAGGACAGCTTCGAGGAATCTTAGACTTTTTGGAATATAAGAAAAATAAAGATGGAGGTGCCGAATGAAAGTAGTTAACCAGCCGATCATGAAAAAAGACGCTATGGCACTTGTGACAGGGAAACCTGTATTTACAAACGATAAGGCACCAAAAGAATGTCTGATCGTGAAATTACTTCGAAGTCCATATGCAAACGCAATGATCAAATCGATCAACACTCAGTTTGCTATGAAAGTGCCAGGGATTGAGGCGATTTATACATGGGAAGATGTGCCACAGGAACGTTTTACGATGGCAGGACAGACATATCCGGAATTAAGCCCATATGACAGACAGATTCTGGATCAGCATGTCCGTTATGTTGGAGATCCCGTTGCAATCGTTGCTGGGGAGAATGAAAAGTGCGTTGATCAGGCGATCAAGATGTTACGTGTGGAATACGAAGTATTGCCAGCAAACTTAGATCCACGTAAGGCAATGGATAAAGATACACCGCTAGTGCATCCAGAAGATAACTGGAAAGCATTATGTAATATTGGTGCAGATAATAAGAAAAACCTGTGTGCAACAGAAGAAACACACGAAGGAGATGTCGATGCGGTATTAGCAGATTGCGACGTGGTTGTAGAACATACATATCATACAAAAGCAAATCAGCAGGCAATGATGGAGACATTCAGAACTTATTGTTTTATTGACGAATATGGAAGATTGAACGTTGTTAGTTCCACACAGATCGTATTCCATGTACGAAGGATCTTATCCAATGCATTATGCATTCCAAAATCAAAGATTCGTGTATCAAAACCAAGAATTGGTGGAGGATTTGGAGCAAAACAGAGTTCTATCTCCGAAGTATATCCAGCATTTGTCACATGGATGACAAAGAAACCATCCAAGATTATTTTTTCAAGAGAAGAGTCTCAGATCGCATCTTCACCAAGACATGAGATGCAGGTAACAGTTCGTGTCGGAGCAAACAAGAATGGAAAGATCCGTGCGATTGATGTTTATACATTATCCAATACAGGAGCCTATGGAGAACATGGTCCAACAACGGTAGGGTTATCTGGGCATAAATCAATTCCGTTATATCGAGATCTGGAAGCACATCGTTTTGCATATGATGTTGTGTATACAAATCGTATGTCAGCTGGGGCTTATCGTGGATATGGTGCGACACAGGGTGTGTTTGCGCTGGAATCAGCAGTCAGTGAACTTGCAGCTAAGATAGGAATGGATCCAACGAAGATCCGTGAGATGAACATGGTCCGTGAAGGCGATGTGATGCCAGCATATTATGGAGAAACAGCAAACAGCTGTGCTTTGGATCGATGCCTTGCCCGTGCAAAAGAGATGATCAAATGGGATGAAAAATATCCATGCAAAGATATGGGAAATGGAAAAGTTCGAAGTGTCGGACTGTCAATGGCGATGCAGGGTTCCGGTATTTCTGGCGTTGACGTTGGTTCTGCAACGATCAAATTAAATGACGATGGATTGTATACACTTTCTATTGCAGCAGCGGATATGGGAACTGGATGTGATACGATCTTGGCCCAGATGGCGGCAGAATGTCTGGAATGTTCTATTGATGATATCATGGTCAGCGGAGCAGATACAGATACATCACCATACGATTCTGGATCTTACGCATCAAGTTCTACCTACGTCACAGGAAAAGCAGTGGAACGTGCCTGCGAAAAATTAAAGGGACATATTTTCAATAAAGCAGCTGAGATGATGGAAGTTGCAGATACAGATACTCTGGAATTTGACGGAAAGAAAGTCAGAGATGCAGAGAGCGGCAAAGAAGTTTCATTAGTGGACATCGCAACAGCATCTATGTGCAACAATAATGAAACTTTCCAGGTGACAGAGACAAACAGTTCTCCAGTATCCCCACCACCATTTATGGTAGGAATGGTTGAGATTGAGCTTGATAAAGAGACAGGACATATTGAAATCTTAGATTATGTTGCGGTCGTAGATTGTGGAACACCAGTCAATCCAAATCTTGCAAGAGTTCAGGTAGAAGGCGGGCTCGGTCAGGGAATCGGAATGGCATTGTATGAGGGTGTTGATTACACACCAAATGGATATGTAAAACAAAATTCTTTCATGCAGTATAAAGTTCCAGCAAGAGTCGATGTTGGAAAGCTTCGTGTAGAATTTGAGAGCAGTTATGAGCCAACAGGACCATTTGGAGCAAAATCCATTGGAGAGATCGTTATCAACACACCATCTCCAGCATTAGCCCATGCCGTATTTAATGCAACCGGATTATGGATCCGAGAATTGCCGATCACCAGTGAAAAGATCGTTATGGGATTATTGGAGAAAGAATAATATAACATGGATAAAATAAAAGCAGCGGTCATTTATCTTGCATCAGGAAACAGCAAACGTTTCGGTCAGGAGAATAAATTATTGCAAATGATCGGAACCAAGCCAATGTATCGTTATGGATTGGACCGATTGATCGATCTATGCAAAGATTATGAAGGGTTTGAGATCATTGTTGTCACACAGTATCAGGAAATTATGAAGCAAACGCAATACGACCCAATAACGACAGTGTTTTGTCCAGAAAGTAAATATGGGATTTCATGGTCGATCAAAGCAGGGATCAAAGCAGCGAAAGATGCAGAATTCTATACATTTTTCGTAGCAGACCAGCCCAATATGAAAAGAGAGACAATCGAAAGATTTCTCTCTTTTATGGCAGATGAATCTTGTGAACTCGGCTGTGTCAGAACAGAAGAAAACCTTGGGAATCCTGTATGGTTCTCAAAGAAATATAAACGAGAATTATTATCGCTTACAAAAGATCAAGGTGGCAAGAAAATTCTCAAAAAACACATAGAAAATGCCAGATTCTTCAAGGTGTTGGAAGAAACTGAACTTTGCGATATAGATTATCCAAAAGAAATGCAAGCAATGCTTGCAAAGCGAGGAAAAAGTAGTTAAAATATTATTTAAAATACAAAAGAGCGTGGAGGCCAAGTGATGGAATTATTAAAAGAGAGAATTCGAAAAGATGGAGTCGTGAAAGAAGGAAATGTCCTCAAAGTAGACCGCTTTTTGAATCATCAGATGGATGTAAAATTATTCCGTGAGATCGGTAAAGAATTTAAGAAACGTTTTGAAGGCGAAGATATCAATAAGATCCTTACGATCGAAGCATCAGGAATCGGAATCGCATGTGTTGTGGCAGAGATTTTTGATGTACCAGTCGTATTTGCGAAGAAAACCCAGACAAAGAACATCGCGGGAGATGTATATACAACAAAGGTAGAATCATTCACACATGGAAGAGTCTACGACATCATTGTATCCAAAGAATTCTTAGGAGAAGGAGATCATGTATTGCTGATCGACGATTTCCTTGCTAACGGTAAAGCCTTAGAAGGATTAGCGAAATTGGTCAAAGATTCCGGAGCAGAACTGGTCGGAGCAGGAGTTGTGATCGAGAAAGGATTCCAGCCAGGAGGAGATTTCTTAAGAAAACAGACACACTTAGAATCCCTTGCGATCGTAGATGCTATGGACGAGAAAACAGGAGAAATCACATTCCGTGAATAATGTCTTTGGCGTTTTTGTATGTAGGCTTGCATGTATATGACAGAAATAAAAGAAAAACAAATATTTAAAAGAATCCGGTGGCAACTCCGCATTCTTTTAAATATTTGTTTTTCTTTTATTTCTGTCATATACACATGAAGTCTATTCAAACCACTACACAGTGTGTATGTTTTACTGTATTAGCATTAATAATATCTGTCTGCTTCTATAAAAATTAAAAAACGATAACGTTTAACATACACCCATCAGCTTGAATTTTAT
>JAHZAT010000095.1 GCA_019423795.1 Clostridiales bacterium | reverse complement strand
TGACGACAGCGTTAAAACAATTGGGAGTGCAGGAAGTTTATGTATTTTGCATAGCAATCGGAAAAGGATTTTCCTGATATTTCCGCCATGGTGTTTTGTGTACTGGTTTGTTATAATAAGGGCTGGTATATTTGTTGAAGGATATTATTTAGAAAGAGGAAAATAGATGGAACAACGATATGATTTAAGCGGATCATTGCTTCACTGGTACGATTATAATAAACGGATCTTACCATGGAGAGAGAATAAGGATCCATATAGAATCTGGATTTCCGAGATCATGCTGCAACAGACAAGAGTGGAAGCGGTAAAGCCGTATTTTGATCGCTTTATGGAAGCACTGCCAACGGTTTATGATCTTGCCAAAGTAGATGAGGATCGGTTGATGAAACTGTGGGAAGGACTTGGTTATTACAATCGAGCAAGGAATTTAAAAGCAGCAGCACAGACGATCGTTGAAGAATATGGTGGACAATTGCCTGCTGATTATGATAAATTATTATCGCTGAAGGGCATTGGAATGTATACAGCAGGAGCAATCGGATCAATCGCATTTGAATTACAGGTTCCTGCAGTCGATGGAAATGTTCTTCGTGTGCTGACTAGATTGTGGGGAGATGATTCTGATATTCTCAAAGATAAGACAAAGAAAGCGATGGGAAGAAGAGTCATGGAATTTATGCCGGAAGACCGACCGGGAGATTTTAATCAGGCATTGATCGAACTGGGTGCGACAGTTTGTGTGCCAAATGGGAAACCATTATGTGATCAGTGTCCATGGGATACGGTTTGTAGAGCTTACAAAGAAGATCTTATAGACAAATTACCGGTCAAAACTCCAAAGAAGGCAAGAAAGATCGAGCATAAGACTGTATTTTTATTAGAATGCAACGATCAGATCGCAATCCATAAACGAGGAGACAAAGGATTGCTTGCCGGATTATGGGAGTTCCCGAATGAAGATAAGAAAATGGATGCCGAAGATATCAAGGAATGGATGACTGCGCATCATATGGAAGATGCCAAGGTAGAAGCAGCAGGGAAAGGAAAACATATCTTCAGTCATGTGGAATGGCACATGGAAGGAGTAAAAATTTCCTTAAAAACACCGATAGAAAGCAAAGACTACGTTTGGGTACTAAAAAAAGAACTAGAAAATACGTATGCATTGCCGTCAGCATTTGAAATATTCCGTAAGATATTGTAAAATAGAAGTTACGTATATAATTATGGAATGTAAAATTCCATAAAAGCTAAATTATTATTAAAAAGGAGAACAGATTATGAAAAAGTTTTTAACAGTCGCATTAGCTGGTGTACTGGCAGCATCTATGCTGTTTACAGGATGTAGCAAAAAAGAAGAAAGTAAAGTTCCAGACAAACTGATCGTAGGAACAAACGCAGAATTTCCACCATTCGAATATATGAATGATAAGAAACAGCCAGACGGTTTCGATATTGCCATGATCAAAGAAATCGGAAAACGTATGGACAAAAAGGTTGAGATCCAGAACATGGAATTCAAATCTCTGATCGGTGCTATGGAATCTGAATCTATCAATACAGTTATTGCTGGAATGACTAAGACAGCAGAACGTGAAGAATCTGTAGATTTTTCTG
Organism: Clostridiales bacterium; assembly: GCA_019423795.1. GTDB lineage: Bacteria > Bacillota > Clostridia > Lachnospirales > Lachnospiraceae > Anaerostipes. Next base: position 4,962 of record JAHZAT010000095.1, on the reverse strand, counting down.
ATAGCTACTATACATCTAATCAGGCAATTATCTTAAAGAAAGACAGCAAGATCAAAAAATTATCTCAGTTAGAAGGAAAGAAAGTCGGTGTTCAGGAAGGAACAACTGGTGACATCATTGCTTCTGGAGAAAAATTTGGTGAAAAGAACAAAGTCATCGTAAAGACAGATGTAAAACGTTATAAAAAGGGTGTTGACGCTGTTATGGATCTGAAAAACGGTGCAATTGATGCGGTTGTTATTGATGAAAAACCAGCACAGGAATTTGTGAAAAATAATGCGAAGAAGTTAAAATTAGTTGTTGACTCTGCAGGAGCTGAATATTACTGTATCGCAATTACAAAAGGTAACACAGCATACAAAGAAGAGATCAACAAACAGATCAAAGCAATCAAAAAAGACGGAACATATGATAAGCTGAAAGCAAAATACATTGATTCCGCAAACTAGGAAATTAGGAAGGTAAGGTTTCAAAATGTTAGATTCATTTTACAGAGCGTTTGTCGCCGAGCAGCGCTATCTGCTGTATCTTGATGGATTAAAGGTGACGATCTTAGTATCTGTCATTGCAATTCTTATTGGTGTAGCACTTGGTACGATCTTGGCGTTAATGCGCTTGACGGCAGAGCAGAAAGGAAAGAGTACACTTTTATCGAAGATCGCATACGTGTACATTGATATCATCCGTGGAACACCAACATTGACACAGTTGATGATCATGTATTTCGTTATTTTAAAAGGTCAGAATGGACTGCTTGTAGGTTCCTTAACCTTTGGTCTAAACAGTGCAGCTTATGTTGCGGAGATCATCCGTGCAGGAATTCAGGCTGTTGATCAGGGACAGATGGAAGGTGGACGTTCTCTTGGATTATCCTATGTACAGACAATGAAAGATATTATCCTGCCTCAGGCGATTAAGAACATTCTTCCTGCCCTTGGAAATGAATTTATCGTACTGATCAAGGAAACATCTATATTAGGATATGTAGCGATCGTTGACCTGACAAAGGTATCAGATTTTGTAATTTCAAGAATCTTCGAAGCACTGGCACCATTGCTTGGAACAGCATTGATCTATTATGTGATCGTTAAGATCCTGACTCTTGGATTAAACGCATTAGAAAGGAGACTGAGACAAAGTGATAGACGTTAAGAATTTACATAAATATTTCGGATCTCTGGAAGTGTTAAAAGGCATTGACTGCCATATTGACAAAGGAGAATGCGTTTGTGTGATCGGACCATCCGGATCTGGAAAGAGTACATTTTTAAGATGCTTAAACTTATTAGAGACTCCGACAAAGGGAGATATTGTCATCGATGATATGCATTTGACAGAGAAAGACTTTGATGTAGATGCGATGAGAAAACGAGTTGGAATGGTATTTCAGCATTTTAACTTATTCCCACATCTGACAATCCTTGAGAATGTTACATTAGCTCCGATCCGTCACAAGATGATGACAGAAGAGCAGGCAAAAGAAAAAGCGATGGAATTGTTAAACCGTGTAGGCGTTGGTGATAAAGCTGATAATTATCCAGCGCAGTTATCTGGTGGACAGAAACAGCGTGTAGCGATCGCAAGATCACTGGCATTATCACCGGAAGTCATGTTGTTTGATGAACCAACTTCAGCACTTGACCCTGAGATGGTTGGGGAAGTATTAGAAGTTATGAAACAGCTTGCCCAAGAAGGTATGACAATGGTTGTCGTAACTCATGAGATGGGATTTGCAAGAGAAGTTGCCAACCGTGTATTTTTCATGGATGGCGGTGGAATTCTTGAAGAAGGAACACCAGAACAGATCTTTGATCATCCACAGGAAGAGCGAACAAAGGCATTTTTAAGCAAAGTATTATAAAAGATCATAAGAATAAGAAGGGAAATACACATATTTTAATGTTATATCTCCCTTCTTTTTTGTATACAAAAAAATAAATTTGATATTAATTTGGGAAATTTTTGTAAAATTCAGGCTTCTCGATGGAAAACGACAAAATGATGTGCTATCATAAAAGGGTATTTAAGCAAATTAGGGGAATATATCAAACAAAAATAGGAAGGGAATAAGAAGTGAACCAGAATATAAAGATAACCAGACAACAGGCAGCAGAAGAAGCTAAGATGCTAGAGAAAGTATTTGATGTTGTCAGGTTTTTGGAGGGGGATTTTTTTGAGCAGATGCAAGATGATCCATGCATCGGAGTAAAAATTGGAATGTGTCAGTGCTATGATTTTTGGAAGAAGAATAAACCATGTGAGAACTGTATATCAATGAAAGCATATGCAGAGAAGAAACAAAAAACTAAACTGGAATTTTTGGATGCAGATGTTTTTTTGGCAATTTCAAGATATTTGGAAATAGATGATGAAGCATGTGTCATGGAACTTGTTAAGCATCTTGATAATGATACGTTGATCGATACCGATGGAAGGGACAAACTTGTTGGCAAGTTACAAGGGTATCAGAATAAATTATACATAGATCCAGTAACAGGCGTTTACAATCGAAGATATTTTGAAGATGAGATTCGTAATATGCAGAATTCAGCAGGGGTTGCGATGATCGATCTGGATGATTTTAAATTATATAATGATATTTATGGACATGATATGGGAGATCAGGTTCTCTGTATTGTTGCGGATGTGATCAAGAATTGTATTCGCAAGACAGATAAGTTAATACGTTATGGCGGAGATGAATTTTTATTGATCTTGTCGGATATGGTAAGAGGTACTTTGCGTGGAAAACTGCTTCAGATTCAAGAGGCTATTGAGAATGCAACGATTCCAAACTGCCCTAGATTGAAGCTTACAGCAAGTATTGGAGGAGTGATATCGGAAGATGGGAAGATCGATGAGGCGATCGCGAAAGCAGACCAGTTGATGTATAAGGCAAAAGATCATAAGGCACAGGTCATAACAGAATGTGATAAAACGATATTTAAAAAGGAAAAAATTCAGAATAAACCTAGAATTTTGATCGTTGATGATTCAGAATTTAACCGTGCGATCTTGAAAGAGATTTTAGAGGAAACCTACGAAATCATAGAAGCTGATGGTGGAAAAGAAGCATTGCATAAGATCGATGAATATGGAATGAAAATTTCGCTTGTACTATTAGATATCATTATGCCAGAAAAGGATGGTTTTGAAGTTTTGAAATATATGGAAGAAGAGCGTTTAATCTCAGATATTCCAGTTATTATAATCTCAAGTGAGGATTCTGCGAATTATATCAGAAGAGCTTATGAGATGGGAGTTTCTGATTATATTAACCGTCCATTTGATGCCAATATTGTCTATCAGAGAGTATCTAATACAGTGAAATTATATGCAAAACAAAGAAGATTGATGGCAATGGTTACAAGAGTTTAGGACATTATTTACAAACAGATCATACGAGGTAAACTATGCAGTTAAAGAAGCTTATGATTGAAGTCATGGTCTTTTTCGTATTAGGCTGCTTTCTTTGTGCATGTGGAAAGACAAAAGATCAGACTAGAAAAACAACAAAAGATGCGAACAAAGAGATTATGATCGGTGGAGACAATTATCCGCCATTTAACTATACCGATGAGAATGGCAATCTGGCAGGAATCGATGTAGAATTTGCAAGAGAAGCCTTTCATCGTATGGGTTATAAGCCGGTCTTTGTAAATATTGATTGGGAGAATAAGAAAAATCTTGTGGAACAAGGAAAAATAGATTGTATATGGGCGTGCTTTTCAGTGACAGGAAGAGAAAATGATTATCACTGGGCAGGTCCTTATATGCTGAGCCGTCAGGTGATCGCAGTGAACGACAGCAGCAAGATCAATAAGTTGTCTGATCTTAAGAATAAAATCATTGCGGTTCAGTCTACAACCAAACCAGAGGAATTATTTCTAAAACAAACAGATCCAAAAATACCAAAAGTAAAACAAGTCTACAGTATGGAAAACAGAGAATTGATCTATACTTCTCTGAGCAGAGGATATGTAGACGCTATTGCAGCACATGAGATCTCAATCAGACAGTATATGTCTGATTTTGAAGCAAAATACAGAATTCTTGATGAAGATATTCTTGAGACTGGAATTGGTGTTGCGTTTGCAAAAAATGATAAAAGAGGGATAGAAAAAGAACTGTCAAAGACATTAAAAGCAATGGTCAAAGATGGAAGTGCCAAAAAAATTCTACAAAAATATGTTCCTGATGCAGAAAAATATCTGGAGGTGAACAGCCTTGAGAGATAAAGCGGATAAAAGGTTATGGACATTGAGTATTGTTGGCTGTGTGATCGTTGTCTTGACAGTTCTTTTTGTGTCCGTAAAAATAGAAACAAACAATACCAAAAACAGGATTCATTCGACGATGGAATACATCAAGGATCAATATTTCATGTATAATAGTTTTAATGAAGCAGTTGAAGCAAGAAGTCTTGTCAGAATGGTTGAAAAAGTCCAGCAGACGGCGAGAAATTTCAAAATAGATAAACAGGAATTGGAAAAAGAATATTTAAAACAGTATGCAAGGGAACAAAGACTTACGGGGATTATTGTATTAAATGATAAGAATAAACAAATTGCACAATATCATACTGGACCAAGATTTAAAAAAGTTTTGGGTTATGTCATGGAGAAAGAAACACTTCGTGATGTAAAGAATTATCCACAAAAATCATATATGGCAAGAATTGAGCTGAAAAATGGAGGCTATATTGATCTGGCATCGTATGGAAGAAAGGATGCAAAAGGAACGGTTATAGGATATCAGTATGTAAAAACCGAATATGCGAAAAACAATAATCTTACAATCCAAAACGTGCTTGCTGGATATAAGCGGGAAAATGATGGAACGATCGTAATCACAAATGGAAATGATATTATAGCATCAAATGATGAAAAATTAATTGATACAAAGGTACAGGAATCTTGTAAAAACATTGACGAGTAACATTGGAATAGCGGTTATTTTATA
>JAHZAT010000094.1 GCA_019423795.1 Clostridiales bacterium | reverse complement strand
TTCTTTACCAATAATTCATCAAAAAGCCAGCGGGCTTATATTGAGAAACTTGGGAAGCTTGGGATACCGATCAAGAAAGATCAGATGATGATCTCAAGTCATGTGATCATCAAATATCTTAAAGAACATTACGATGGAAAGAGTATTTATGTGCTAGGGACCCCATCCCTGATCCAGGAATTTCAATATTTTGATATGAACCTGACAGACGAAGATCCAGATATCGTGGTCTTGGGATTTGATACAACTTTAACTTATGAAAAGCTTTCCAAAGCATGTCATTATATTCGGAATGGCTGTATATATTTTGGAATTAATCCAGACTGGAACTGCCCAATGGAAGGTGGAACATTTATTCCAGACTGTGGTTCCATGGCAAAATTAATTGAGGCTTCAACGGGAAGATTTCCAGAATTCTTTGGAAAACCGTCGAAACATACACTGGACTATATCATCCAGGAAACGGGATACGAACCGGACGAGATCGCTATTGTAGGGGACCGGCTGTATACCGACATCGCAGTTGCAGATCAAAGTGATGTGACATCAATCTTAGTGCTAAGTGGAGAGAGCACAAGAGAAGATGTAAAAACAAGTGATGTAAAACCTGATGTGATCTTAGAAGATCTCTCTGAGATCACCAAAATGTTATAACGCAAAAAGGACACGGAATGATCACTACTAGTTCCGTGTCCAATTTTATCTTAAAAAACATTATTAAAATTTTAATAGCAAAAGTTATAAATTGATATTTTTTCGTGTACGAGCAACATTCGTAGAATCACGAGAAATAAGTTTTGATTTGTATTCAATACGGATCACACATTTATCATCTTGAACGAAGAAGTCATCCTTTTCCTGAATCTTCTCATAGATCATATTAAATGCTTTCTTTCCTTTGTCTTCCATGTAATGTTCCACAGTCGTCAATGAGATCGGAAGCAGACTGGAAGCAAAGTCATTGTCAAACCCACATACACTGAAATCATCTGGAATCTGATAGCCTTTTTTAAGGATCGCATCCATGATCCCATAAGAAACCATATCGTTGTTACCGATGAATGCAGTAAGATTTGCGAGATTTCTGTCATCAAGACATTCATTGCATAATTGATAACCAACGCCGTGTTCTAAGAAAATATTTTTACGTTCAAGTTCTGGATCGATTTTGGCTTCTTTTACAATGATATTATAAGGTTCATTCATACAAAGTTTCTTATAGGTGTTTTGAATTGCTTTTAAACGTTGATAACGCATGGCAAGAGACAGACTTTTACCAATCGTGGTTGTTAAAAATGCGATATTACGGTGTCCAAGTTCATATAAATGTTCAGCCATCAAAACTCCAGCAGTATAGTTGCTTGTCTCGATGACATTCAGATCAATATCCGTTGTTTTATCTCCGATAACGATTACGGGATATTTCTTAGCAACCTTTTCTAAAAACTGTGGGCATTGCGGCATCATAGTAAAAACAATACCACTGACATGCAGTTTGATCATATCCTGAAGAAACTCTTTTTCTAAGGCTTCATCACGGAAAGTCGTGATGATCAAAGTTTTAAATCCTTTTTGATAAGCAGCCTGTTCAATGGATTGTGCGATCGTAGAGTAATAAGAGTTTGATATGTTAGGGCAAAAAATAGCAATATACTTTGCGGATCTTTGAGTATTGTAAGCGGGTTTGCCATTCTTTTTTGGGGAAGAAGAAATCTCATATCCCAATTTTTTCGCAGAGGACAGAACCTTTTCAACCGTTTCATTGGAAAAAGAAACGCCTTCGCGTTTATTTAAGATCATAGAAACAGAACTTACGGAAACACCTGAATCATTTGCAATGTCTTTTAATGTAACTTTTTTATAATATGACATAAATCCCTCCTGAATAACATTAAAAGTTTAATAAAAAACAGAAAGAAACTATCCAAAATAGACAAAATTTAATGAGAATTATTAGTCAATAATCTGTATTTTTATTAAAACAATTAAAAATAATTGAATAAAACAATTAAAAAAGTTAAAATTCAATTAAAGAAACAGAGATACAAAAATTAAAAGTTTAATTAATTTTAACACATTTATTATTCCGGAACAATAAAAATGTATTCTCGAGAGCGTGATATGAAAAAGGAGGTTGCATTTATGAAAGTTATTCAGATTTCAGATTTCCATTTAAGAGGTGATGGAAAATTATCTTTCCAGAAAGCAGATACAATGAAAGCCTTGCATCAGACGATCGATTATTTTTGTTCAATGAAGGATTATGAATTACCAGAATTTTTTGTAGTGACTGGGGATTTGTCTGAGGGTGGAACAAGGGAAGGATATGAGTTTATGAGAGAGGGACTTAGAAAACTTCCAAGACCAGTCTACATTGTTCCTGGAAACCATGATAAAAGAGACTTCTTTTTAGAAATGTTTACAGAGGAAACTCCGGTAAAAGAGGATATCAAACCTTATATCTGCTATACAATCGATGAATATCCAGTTCGAGTGATCATAATTGATACAAGCAAACCATCTTGTCATTCGGGTGGATTAAGCGATCGGGTAGCAGAATGGCTGGAAGAAAGGATTACAGAATATCCTGAGAAACCAACATTAGTATTTACACATCATCCGCCATTTGTAACAGGATTGCCAGCAATGGATGAAGGATTTGATCAGGCAGACAGACTTGCGCAGATCTTAAATAAACATGAAAATGTTACGTTATGTTGTGGTCATATGCATACTGCTATTTTTACATCATGGCATAAAATTCCATGTGTGACATGTCCACCGATTGCAATGCAGATGGAAGTTGATTTTAGGGGGAAAAATGATATAAACCTTACAGAGGAAGAGAAAAAAGAGGAATTCAAAGGTGGAGGAGATCGCTTCTTCCTTGGAAATCCAGGATATTTGATTCATGACCTTCAGGGAGATCGTATTAATACACATTATCAGATAATCCCAACGGGTGCCGATTATTCAGGACCATGGCCATTTAAATACTATGAAGGGGAAGAAGATTAACAAGAAGGAGGATAAAATATATGGAAAAAAATAATTTTCGAAAAATTGCAACGATCACATTGTTTGAAAGTGCGGTGCAATGGTATTGTTTCTTATTATATGGAACAGCAGCAGGAACTGTGTTTAATAAAGTGTTTTTTTCACAGACGGGAAATGGAACAACAGCGCTGATCCTTTCTTATATGTCATTTGCGATTGGATATATTGCAGGTCCATTTGGTGCGATTTTCTTTGGACATATTGGTGATAGAAAAGGTCGAAAAGTTACGATGTATGCATCTTTATTGATGATGGGAATTTCGACATCAATCATTGGAATCCTGCCACCAGTAGCAAGCGCAGGAGTTGGAGTAGTTATCGTTCTTCAGTTAATGCGTCTGGCACAATGCTTTGGCCGTGGAGGAACATGGGGTGGAGGAATCTTAATGGCATACGAAAATGTGCCAGAGAATAAGAGATCTTTCTATGCAGCGATTCCACAAATCGGTCTTCCGATTGGATTCGGATTATCTTCTATTTTGATCGCAGTACCAACATTGTTATTACCAGAAGATATTTTCTTTACATGGGGATGGAGAATTCCTTTCTTGGCAGCAATTATCTTGACAGTGATCGTTATCCGTCAAAAAGGTGAAATGATGGAAACAGAAGATTATAAGAAGGCACAGGCAAAATTAGAGGCAGAAGAAGCAGAAGGAAAGAAACATAAAGTTGGATTTATTCCAATGGTAAAAGGATACTGGAAAACATTACTTCTTGGATGTGGTACAAGATGGGTGGATGGAACATTTTATAATATTTTTATCGTATGGATCTTGTCCTATTGCATTAACTGGCTTGGAATGCCACTGATCCAGACTTATATTATTACGATCATAGCATGTATTTTTAAGATTCCATTTACATTGTTTGGTGGATGGTGCGCACAAAAATTGGGAAATACAAGAACATTTGTAATTGGAGCTTTAGCATCAGCTGTTTTGAGTATTCCTACGCTGAAAGTTATTGAATTAAGCAAAGGAAACCTTGCGATCACAATTATTGGAATCGTTCTTGGTTGGAGTATTGCGTATAACCTGATCTGGGCTGTTATCAGTTCTTTATGGTCTTCTTACTTTGAAACAGAAGTACGTTATTCAGGAATTTCTTTTGTATATCATGTGCCAAGTTTCTTAGTAGCTGGGATGGTACCAACAATCTGTACATTGCTGATCAACTATGGAAAAGGTGATACGATTTATGTAGGTATCTATTCTACAGTTGTAGCGCTGATCAGTGCTGCATGTGCATTGGCTCTAAAAGCTCGACATGATCGAGGAGAGAAATAAAGAATGAAGGGATTTGCAGGG
>JAHZAT010000093.1 GCA_019423795.1 Clostridiales bacterium | reverse complement strand
AAGTAGGAATGAAACATAAAGGTTTATAACTTTTTATAAGTTTTCAGTAACGGAAAAAGAATGTACGAATTACCGGCATACCTGGTATGGGGATTTTTAGAAAGTGGAAAATCAACACTGATCAAAGAAACATTAAGCCAGGATTATTTTAATGACGGCGAGAAAACAATGATCCTTACGTTTGAAGAAGGAGAAGTTGAATACGATAAAGAAATGCTAGAGAAGACAAATTCATTTGTGGTGAATATTGAAAATATGGAAGATTTCACAAAAGAATTTGTCAGAGGATGTCAGAGAAATTATTATCCAGACCGTGTCATGATCGAATACAATGGAATGTACTCCATTGACGATCTGATGGATGTAGTAGATGAGACAGATCTTGAGTTATATCAGGTGATCGTAACAGTTGATGCATCTACAGCAGATTTGTATTTGAAAAATATGAAATCTATGTTTATGGAAATGTTTAAGATGGCAGATCTTGTCATTTTTAACCGCTGTGATGACAATACGAATATGGGAAGTTTCCGAAGAAGCATCAAAGCAGTCAATCCAAGAGCACAGGTAGGTTTCGAACGTGCCGATGGAAAAGAGATGGCACAGGATGAACTGCTGCCATATGATGTGAATGCAGATGTGATCAAAGTCGAAGATGAAGATTATGGAATCTGGTATATCGATGCGATGGAACGTCCAGAGGTTTACGAAGGAAAGACTGTGGAAATGCGTGTTCAGGTCCAGCGCAGTCCAAAGATGCCACCGGGAATGATCATTCCTGGACGTAAAGCAATGACATGTTGTGAAGATGATATGACATTTATTGGATATCTGTGCAGATTAAACCAGACGAAATCCAAGACATTAAAGAGAATTCTCAATAACGAATGGGTAACATTAACAGCACAGATCCATTCAGAATACAATGAAGCATATGATAAGACAATGCCAATCTTAACAGCGATCAGAATCGAAAAATCAGAACCGCCAAAAGAACAATTGGTATATTTCTAGATTTTAAGGACATAGCAACCCTGCCCCAAGCATACACTGTAAAAACAACATTTACAGGGGGCTTTTCCATTGAAAAAATACATGGAAGAAAGAGTCATTGAAAGTGCGATCTACATCATTGAACATAATGCTACAGTACGCCAGACAGCCAAGCAGTTCGGCGTCAGCAAAAGCACAGTACATAAAGATGTGACAGAACGGTTAGAAACGATCAACAAAACACTTGCCAGACAAGCAAGAAAGGTACTAGACATCAATAAATCTGAACGTCACATCAGGGGTGGACTTGCAACGAAAGAGAAATATCTTCATAGATAGAATCAAAGGGAGATTAATGAACTAACAGATAATATTGCAAACAGAGCAGAAGCAATCAATATTCTGTTTGTGATGTTGCAAGAGCAATTTCGTATGCCAGAGCAGGAAACATCAGAAATATTATTTAATACGATAAGTTTAGTCATGAGTGGAAATACGCTGGATGTAATTATAGAAAATATAAAAACCAGAGTGAATAAAGCATGGACTCCATACATTTATGCAGAAATGTGGAATATGATCAGTGATCTCATGATAGAATTGGAATTGCCGATATTAAAGGCAAGAAGTCGTGATGAATATGCAATGGAACAAGAAATGTCTCCATGGAGTATAGGAATGCTGCCAGACAAAGAAAATTTCAAAAACACAAAACGATTATTAATATCTGTGATGTTAAAAAGAAAATTCCGATAACAATCATCTAAAGTTGAAATCCAGTACAGTTTAACATACAAACTCTGTAATGGTTTGAATCACGTAAATTATTTGAATATTATAAAAAGAGATCATGTGTCTGCAACCGTACGAACACGTCTGCAGACATATGATCTCTTTTTATAATATTCCATCAATAATTTCCGTCATTCCACCATATTTACATTAGAGAATTCTGATAATTCAACAGTTCACTCATAGGCTTCGACATATTCAGATACTGTCTGGTATTTCGTCGTAATCCATTATTATTACCACCCTTAAGTATCGTCTCATGCGTAGCGAAGAAATCCTGATCTTCTTCAAAAGGTGTTCTCACGATATGAATATCCACGATCTCATCTAAGAAACGATTCTGATGAAAGATCTTTCTCGTACATTCTTTTCGATACAAAGGATGCAGCTGATTTACCGTAAACTGAAAATAAAGAGAATTAAGTAATGGTTCATCACTGTCTAATAAAAATTGATAATCACCATCCAAAATCTTCTGTCCTTGTTCTTTGGTCAAAGGGATCTTTGTTTTATCTACCACAGATCCGTTCCGCTTTCTCTGCATCAGATAGAGATCTTCATCATTCTCCATATAGAAATAATATGTAAATGGGGAACTGTCCTCTGCTCCTTCAAACATTAATACCTTGACCGGAAGACTGATCATATATTTATCAGGAGATTTGGACAGGATGTATTCTTCCTGTGTCTGGTCATATTCAGCCTGGCTGATATTCTTCGTAACTTCGGTATAAGAAAGTTTTTCAATTGCTGTATTTTTCATGATAACTCCTAACCCGTGCTTTGTTATTAACTTCTCTTATTATATCAGAGGAATATGATAAAATCATGACCTATTTATAAAAAAACTATTAACAATTGATAGATTTTCTAAATACCCTGTGCTAAGATAAAATCTGGAGGAAAACTATGGATTTATTTGAATATGCAAGAGAATTAAATAAAGATAAAGAGTCGCCATTAGCAGGGAGAATGAGACCTGCAACCCTCGATGAAGTGGTGGGTCAGGAACATATTATTGGAAAAGATAAATTACTATATAGAGCGATCAAAGCGGATAAGATCAGCTCGATCATTTTCTATGGTCCACCAGGAACAGGAAAGACAACCTTAGCAAAAGTCATTGCCAATACGACCAAAGCAAATTTTGTACAGATGAATGCAACAACATCTGGGAAGAAAGATATGCAGGAAGCGGTGGCAGATGCGAAAGAATCTCTTGGAATGTATCAGAAGAAGACGATTTTGTTTATCGATGAGATCCACAGATTCAATAAAGCACAACAAGATTACCTGCTGCCATTTGTAGAAGATGGAACGATCATTTTGATCGGAGCAACGACAGAGAATCCGTATTTTGAAGTAAATCAGGCGTTGATCTCAAGATCCAATGTATTTGAACTACATTCATTAGATAAAGAAGATATTAAGAAATTGATCGTAAGAGCTATTACAGATGACGAAAAAGGAATGGGGATCTATGGGGCAACGATCACCGATGATGCACTGGATTTTCTCTCAGATATGGCAGAAGGAGATGCAAGAAGTGCTTTAAATGCGATCGAACTTGGAATATTAACAACAGAACCTGCTGAAGATGGAAAGATTCATATCGATATCGACGTAGCACAGGAATGTATTCAAAGAAGAGTGACAAAATATGACAAAGACGGGGATAATCACTATGATGTGATTTCTGCATTTATCAAAAGTATGCGAGGATCAGATCCAGATGCAGCTATTTATTATCTGGCAAGAATGATCGATGCCGGAGAAAGTGTTACATTTATTGCAAGAAGAATCATGATCTGTGCATCCGAAGATGTTGGAAATGCTGATCCGCAGGCATTACAGGTAGCAGTTGCAGCGTCACAGGCAGTGGAACGGATCGGAATGCCAGAAGCAAGGATCATACTGGCACAGGCAGTCACTTATGTAGCCAGTGCACCAAAGAGCAATGCAGCATATATGGCAGTTGATCAGGCATTAGAATCTGTCAGAAATCATAAGATCGGAGCAGTTCCTAATCATTTAAGAGATGCTCATTACAAAGGCGCAGCGAAACTAGGACATGGAATCGGATATAAATATGCGCATGATTATCCAGATCATTATGTAAAACAACAGTATCTTCCAGATGAGCTTCTTGGAACAACGTTTTATGAACCAACGGAAAATGGATATGAGAAAAATATCAAAGAATATTTGGAAAGAATCAGAAAGTAAAATAAAAATGAGCACTGAAAATGAAACATCAGTGCTCGTTCTTATTTTTACTCCATTTATACAAAAATGACATTGCCCATAAAAAGATCGGAAAGAAAAACATCAAAAACAGTGACATCCAGAATAACTGGCTTCCGCTCACTGCAAAATAGATAGTAGATCCGATGATGGCAAGCAATATCACGATCAGCAGGATCGCTGTGATCTGCTTCATACGCTTTTGTTTTTTCATCATAACATCCTTTCGTAAATATGTATACCTATGAGGTATCCTAGCATAGATTATTGTGTTTTGAAAGAGTAAAATATTTTATAAAAGAAAGTGAATAAGAAGCAAAAGAGAGGACATAATAAGAATATCCAGTTAATAAAAGAACTGGATAGAGAAATACTTATCCTCCCCTTAAGTATTCCCCCACTCTGCGAAGCCGTGGAATGGGGGATTTTTATGTAAAATTGCTGTCGATTGTTGAAAAAGAGCCAGAGATTTGTTATAGTATCAAAGGAAAATAACATTTTTAAAAGAAAAGGATGGAATGAACATGGCTTTATTACAGGAATGGCGTGATTACGCATATAAATTTGACGATAGAACAGCAGAAGGACAGCAGTTCTGGTTAAATTACTTCAACATTGAAAAAGGAATCTACGAGAAATTATTAGCTGACAAAGATACAGTGGTATCTGGAACAGTCAAAGAATTAGCAGATAAATACGAGACAGAATTACAGATGTTCGTAGGATTCTTAGATGGAATCAACGACAGCTTAAAAGAAGCAAACCCAATCGAAGAGATGGATGAAAATACACAGGTAAGCTTAGACATCGACTTCGAGAAATTATATTACAACATGGTTGGATGTCGTGCAGAATGGCTTTACAACTTAAAGGAATGGGATGACATTCTTACAGAAGAAAGAAGAAAAGAGTTATACAAAGAATCCAGAAATTCAACAACAGTTGTAAAAGGAAAGAAGATCGGAAGAAACGATCCATGCCCATGCGGAAGCGGTAAAAAATACAAAAAATGCTGCGGAAAAAACGCTTAATTCGTTAAAAGAAATAGTCGAATATGTAAATGAAACAAGGAAGAACCTTTTGGCTTATGTGATAGCTGAAGGGTTCTTTTATTTTAGAAAATTTTACTAAAATCCCATATGAGATAAAAATACAGAAATTATTGACATTTTGTATACATGATGTTAGAATTTCAATTAGTCGTCTAATGATTAGTTATCTAATTAAAATACTCAAAGTAAAGAAAGGAGCATACATGAAGAAGTGTGAAGGAATTTACAGTTTGATCGGCAAAGTGAATCATAAGAGTGCGATTTATGGATTTGAGCTTTTGAAAGAAGAAAATATACATCCGAGACAGATGCCTCTGATCATTCATTTAAAAAAATGCGAAGGCTGTACACAAAAAGAGTTAGCCGAGAAGATGCAGGTCAAGCCGTCTACGCTAAATGTAATGATTGGACGAATGGAAAAGAATGGATATATAGAGAAAAAACAAGACGAAAAAGATTCAAGAAAAAGCAGAATTTATTTTACTGAGAAGGGAAGAAGTATCTGTGAAGACGGTCATAAAAAATTTGTCATGATACAAGAAAAACTTCAAGAGTATTTTACAAAAGAGGAGCAGGAAGAACTCAAGAGACTGTTAAATAAATTTTGTGATTGTCTGGATGAACAGACAGAGATACTAAAAAAAGAAAGAAAGGAAAAATCAGATGCTTAAATTATTTCGATATTTGAAAAAAGCATATGTGCCTGTCATTGCGATCGTGTTATTGCTGATCCTACAGGCGAGTTGTGACCTGACATTACCAACATTTACATCCAATATCGTCAATGTAGGTATTCAGCAAAAGGGTATTGAAGACGCAGTTCCTGATGTAATGAGAGAAGAAACATTTCTGGCATTGAAATCTCTTATGAAACAAGATGATGCAGATGATATGGAAGATGCTTATAAACTTTATACAAAAGATCAGGTAAAAGATTCAAAATATAAAGATTATAAAGACGGACGTTTATATGTCAGAAGATATATCTCCAAAAAAGACAGAGAACATCTTGATACGAGTATGTCAAAGGCAATGCTTAAGTTGTCAGCGCAGATGGCAAAACAGATTCAGGCCAATCCACAGGCAGCAGCTTCTTTAAGCAAGAGCCAGAAAAAAATGATGGCGCAGATGAAGAACATGGATACAAAAGACATGCCAGATACGATCATCAGTCAGGCAGCGATTTCTTTTGTGACTTCAGAATACAAAGCAATCGGACTTGATATTGACCAGATGCAGACACATTATCTGTTAGTGACAGGAGCAAAGATGATCGGGCTTGCGTTCTTGATCATGGCAGCAGCAGTGAGTGTTACTTTATTGTCAGCACGTTTAGCTGCGAAACTAAGTCGTATTCTGAGAGAGAAAGTGTTTGAGAAAGTTATGTCGTTTACAAACTCTGAGTTTGATAAATTCTCAACAGCCTCATTGATCACAAGAAGTACGAATGATATCCAGCAGATTCAGATGTTTATGACAATGGTATTCCGTATCGTCGTATACGCACCATTAATGGGGATCGGAGGTATTTTCAAAGTATTAACAACCAATGCGAAGATGACATGGACGATCGCTATCGGTGTGATCGCGATCATGTTAGTGATCTTTGTATTATTTAAGGTAGCGATGCCAAAATTTAAGATCTTACAGAAACTGATCGACCGATTAAACTTAGTAACAAGGGAAATTCTTACTGGACTTTCCGTAATCCGTGCATTCAGTACAGAAAAACATGAAGAAGAACGTTTTGACAAAGCCAATATGGATCTGATGAAGACAAATTTATTTGTAAACAGAGCTATGACATTTATGATGCCAACAATGATGCTGATCATGAATGGTTTAACTGTTCTGATCGTATATGCTGGAGCATCCAATATTGATGCAGGAAAGATGCAGGTTGGAGATCTGATGGCATTTATCCAGTATGCAATGCAGATCATTATGGCATTCTTATTTATCTCCATGGTATCTATTATGATGCCTCGTGCACAGGTTGCAGCAGAACGTGTCAATGAGATCTTAGATATGGAAGTCATGATCAAAGATCCAGAAGAACCAAAAGAATTTTTACCAGAGAAAAAAGGTGAAGTTGAATTTAAAAATGTATATTTCTGCTATCCTGATGCAGATGAAGCAGTGCTTCATAATATCAGTTTTACAGCACCAGCTGGTAAAACAACAGCATTTATTGGAAGTACAGGTAGTGGTAAATCAACATTGATCAACCTGATTCCTAGATTCTTTGATGTCAGCCGTGGAAGTATTTTGGTTGATGGGGTGGATATCCGTGATGTAAAACAACATGATTTATGTGAAAAGATCGGATACGTACCACAGAAAGGAGTATTGTTCTCAGGAACAATCGAATCCAACTTAAAATATGGAAAAGAAGATGCAACGATCGATGAAGTGAAACGTGCAGCAAGAATCGCACAGGCAACAGATTTCATTGAGGAGAAAGAGGAAAAGTATGATTCACCGATCGCACAGGGCGGTTCCAACGTATCTGGTGGACAGAAACAGAGATTATCAATTGCAAGAGCTATTGCAAAAGATCCTGAAATCTATATTTTTGATGACAGTTTCTCAGCACTTGATTATAAGACAGATGTGAAACTTCGTTCTGAACTTCAGAAAGAAACAAATGGAAGTACAACACTGATCGTAGCACAGAGGATCAGTACGATCCTTCATGCAGACCAGATCATCGTCTTAGATGAAGGAAATATCGTAGGAAAAGGAACTCATGAAGAGTTATTAAATACTTGTCCGGTTTATCAGCAGATTGCCAAATCGCAATTATCAGAAGATGATCTTAAGAAAGCAAGGGAGGTGTCTGACCATGAGTAATAATCGAAGAAGAGGTCCGATGGGTGGACCAGGCAGAGGAATGGCACCAGGCGAGAAAGCCAAAGATTTAAAAGGAACAATGGTCAAACTGATCAAATATATGAGACGTTTCTATGTTCCGATCGTTATGGTAATCATTTTTGCCATTGCAAGTACCGTGTTTAACATTGTTGGACCAACGATCTTAGGAGATGCAACAACTGAGATCTTCAAAGGACTGGTTCGCAAAGTATCTGGTGGAAGTGGAATTGATTTTGATAAAGTTAAACATATTTTATTGATGTTGTTAAGCTTATATGTAGCAAGTGCGATTTTCTCATTTATTCAGGGACTGATCATGACACATGTATCAAATAATGTCAGTTACCAGATGAGAAAAGATATTTCAGAGAAGATTCATCGTATGCCAATGAAATATTTTGAAAGCAGAACCTATGGTGAAGTATTGTCAAGAGTTACAAATGATGTTGATACATTAGGGCAGAGCTTAAACCAGAGTATGACACAGATCATCACATCAACGACACAGATCGTCGGTGTATTTATTATGATGATCCGTATCAGTATTCCGATGACGATCGCAGTTTTATTGACACTTCCATTATCTATGGGATTGATCGGATTGATCATGTCAAAATCTCAGCCATATTTCAAGGCACAGCAGAAACATCTTGGAGAGTTAAATGGACAGGTAGAAGAAATCTATAGTGGACATAACATTGTCAAAGCATTTAACAAAGAAGAAAGCGTGATCGAAGAATTTAAAGAAGTAAATGGAAAACTTTACAATTCTGCATGGAGATCACAATTCTTCTCAGGAGCAATGATGCCGCTGATGCAGTTTGTTGGAAATTTAGGTTATGTAGCAGTAACAATATTAGGTGGATATTTAGCAATCAAGAAGACAATCGAGGTAGGTCAGATCCAGTCATTCTTACAGTATGTAAGAAACTTCAGCCAACCGATCACACAGTTAGCACAGGTAGGTAACATGATGCAGACGACCGCAGCATCTGCAGAACGTGTCTTTGAATTCCTGGAAGAAGAGGAGGAGATCGAAGTTGAAAAAGACGCAGTACCTGTTGATACACTTGCTGGAAATGTAACATTTGAACATGTAAACTTCGGATACAACAAAGATCAAACGATCATCAATGACTTCTCCGTCGATGTCAAAGAAGGACAAAAAGTTGCGATCGTAGGACCAACTGGAGCTGGAAAGACAACGTTGATCAAACTTCTGATGCGTTTCTATGATGTGAATGGAGGCTGCATTAAAGTAGATGGCCATGATATCAGAGAATTCAAGAGAAGTGACCTAAGAGAAATGTTTGGTATGGTGCTTCAGGATACATGGCTTTACAATGCAAGTATCCGTGACAATATCCGCTATGGTAAATTAGATGCAAGCGAAGAAGAAATCCAAGGAGCAGCAAGAGCTGCATACGCACATCATTTCATTGAAACACAGCCAGGTGGATATGATATGGAGATCAACGAAGAAAGCAATAATATCTCCCAAGGACAGAAACAGTTATTAACGATCGCAAGAGCAATCTTAGCAGATCCAAAGATTTTGATCCTTGATGAAGCAACAAGTTCGGTCGATACAAGAACAGAAGAACGAATTCAGATGGCAATGGATAATCTGATGCAAGGAAGAACAAGTTTTGTGATCGCCCACCGCTTATCAACGATCAAAGATGCCGATGTGATCTTGGTTATGAATCACGGAGACATTGTAGAACAGGGAAATCATGAAGAACTGCTGGCTAAGGGTGGATTCTATGCGGATCTTTATAATAGCCAGTTTGAAAACGCTTAAGAATAATAAAACATTGTGAAAAAAGGGAAAACGAAAGTTTTCTCTTTTTTTATTCTAATATAGAAAAGATTTTCACGGGATTAAATAGACGGATATAGCAAATTTTGGTATAGTTAAATAGAACAAAAATATATACAGATATAGAATCAAGGAGAATCAAAGTTATGAAGAAGAATCAGACACAGATTAAAAAATATGCGGCTGTGATCAGTATATTCTTAGCGGCAGTCATCGTAGGACTTTTTGTTTTCTTCTTTTGCATAAAACGTTCTGTTGAACAAAGATCAAAAAACACGATGAGGAACAACGTGGTCAGACAGAGTGAGCATTTAAGAACAATATTAGATATTCAATATGATTACTTAAATGGATTAACAGAAGAGATTGGTAAGACAGACCATCTGTTAGCAAAGAAGAATATGGATTTGATCAAGTCGATCACAAAACATACAGATTTTTGTGGGACTGCATTGATCGAGCCAAATGGGGATGCTCATTATGACAATGGATTGATAAAGAATTTATCGCATCGAAGATATTTTAAAGAAGTGATCAGTGGAAAAAGAACATTAAGTGATCCATTAGATAGTAGTATTTCTGGATCAACAAGAGTTGTGTTAGGAGTTCCTATATATAACAGCAAACACAAAGTGATCGGAGCTCTTGGAGGTTCTTATGACGTAACAGCTCTAAGTCGTATGCTGTTTGAAGATCTTTTTAATGGACAAGGATGCAGTATGATCATTGCGCAAAACGGAGAAATCATTGCATTTGAAGGAGATACATCTTACTGGAATCTTGATTATAGAGATAATTTCTATAAATGTTGTTGCAAATGGATCATCAAAGACAAAGTAACAGTGAAGAAAATCAAACAGGATTTTAAAGAAGGAAAAGAAAATCTTGTAACGGCAGACAGCAAGAAAGAAGGGACAAGAAGACATTACTTTGCATATATGCCAATGGTTGGATGCTCTGTTATGCATTACCAGAACAGGCAGCACAACAGTCATATAACTTCATTGAAGACTACGAAATAAGCTTTATGATCGTATTTATTGTTTTGGTGACCTTATTGATCCTGTATATTGTTTATGAGAATCATACAAGGAACAAAGAATTACTGAAATATGCACAAA
Source organism: Clostridiales bacterium (assembly GCA_019423795.1). Lineage (GTDB taxonomy): Bacteria > Bacillota > Clostridia > Lachnospirales > Lachnospiraceae > Anaerostipes. The sequence goes on along the minus strand of JAHZAT010000093.1, from coordinate 5,124 downwards.
CTGACGCATTGACAGGATTATATAACAAAGAAACAACCGAGCAGTTAACGGATGAACTTTTATCAGAAGATGAGAATAAGTACCATGCATTTTTGATTTTGGATGTGGACTGTTTTAAGCAGATCAACGATATCTATGGACATGCAGTCGGGGATATCGTGTTACAGAAATTCGGGAAACTTCTAAAAGGCACTTTCCGTGAAGGAGATATATTAGGAAGGATCGGTGGGGATGAATTCGGAGTCATTATGAAGAATATCCAGACAAAGGATATAGCAATGAAGAAAGCAGAAGAATTGCTGGCTAAAACACAAGCATACAAGATCGACGAATTGGAAGGAAATAATATCTCCATCAGTATCGGGATCAGCACAGCCCCACAAGACGGGGACTGCTACATGGATCTCTATAAACGCGCCGATCAGGCACTTTACCAGGCAAAACGAAGTGGAAAAGCAAGAGTGTGCAACTATTTCTCATGAAAATAGTCTTTTACCAATTTTACCACAGTTCCAGATAGAAGGAACAAAGCGATCAAGTTCGGAATCGCCATCAGACCGTTGAATGTTTCTGCGATACTCCAAAGCATTCCAAGGTCTACAGTAGCACCAAGGATCGCAACTAACGAATATACTAACATAAAAGGTTTAATAACCTTAGAGGAGAATAAAAACTCAATACAACGAGCTCCATATAATCCCCATCCGATAATGGTTGAAAATGCAAAGCAACATAACGCAACCGCAGTAAAGATGGAGATCCAGTTTCCATAAGTAGAAGTAAATCCACTGATCGTAAGTTCAGCACCAGCATCCGCACCAAATCCAATTGGAATTCCACTGCAGAGGATGACCAAGGCTGTCAATGTACAGATTAAGATCGTATCAGTAAATACTTCAAAGATACCAAGAAGTCCCTGCTTTACAGGCTCTTTTGTATCAGCACAGGCATGAGCGATCGAACCTGTACCAAGTCCGGCTTCATTTGAGAAGATGCCTCGTGCGACACCTTTTTTCATACTCATAAAGAAACTTCCAACAATACCACCAGTCACAGAAGCAGGATGGAAAGCTCCGTTAATGATAGAACCAAAAACAGCAGGCAGCTGATCGATATTTAAAACAACAACACCTAAGGCAAAGAAGATATAAATAAATGCCATAAAAGGTACTAATCTTTCAGCTACCTGTCCGATTCTTTTGATTCCGCCAAGTAAGATCAATGCCACAAGAATTGCAACAATGATACCAATGATCAGATTCGTAGTTCCAACAGAAAACTGACTGATCACGTGGAAATTCAACAAAGCAGAATTGATTGCTGTTGTGATCGTATTTACCTGAGTAGCATTTCCAGTTCCGAATACTGTTAAAACTCCGAAAGCAGAGAATAGTACAGCAAGAAAATGCCAGTTTTTGCTAAGACCATTCTTGATATAGTACATAGGACCACCAACATAATCCCCTTCTTGGTTACGTTCTCTGAAGTGAACTGCAAGTGTTACTTCGGAAAATTTCGTACACATTCCAAGAATAGCAGAAATCCACATCCAGAAAACAGCACCAGGACCACCGATTGCGATCGCACCGGCAACTCCGGCAATATTTCCAGTTCCGACTGTGGAAGCGAGTGCAGTACAGACTGCCTGAAATGGAGTCATAGATCCGTCGGATGCATCTTGCTTCTTAAAGACACGACCAAGCGTTTCCTTCATTGCATAAGGAAATTTACGGATCTGTAAAAATTTTGTTTTGATCGTTAACAGTAATCCGACACCAATGATGCAGATCATGGCTGGAACACCCCAGATAAAGTTGTTCACGGCACTGTTAACTGATTGTATAAGCTCTAACATAAATCAAACCTCTTTCAAATTTCTTTTATTAATTTGTATCTGTTCTTATATAATAGATATTTACTCATTAAGATCCATGTTACCTTAAGGTGACATGGAACATGAACAGACACAAGTGCAATCATATCATATTTACAGAAAAAAGTACAGAATCTAATCTTGACAGAGAATTAATAGATATCTTCTATAGATTTATGAAAAAAATCTAACTTGTAAAATATGTAAATAAGGACTAAACTTATATTCATAATTACGTGTAGACTTGGAGGATGAAAGATGGAGAATGAAAAACCAATACTAAGAGGAGAGCTTGCATTGATGGCAGCAATCGTGATCAATAGTTTTAGTGTAGTACTGATGCTGTATTCAGGTTCTGGAATTTCGGCAATCTCAAGTGTACCTTATGCATTTTCGGAAGTATTTAAGGAGTTATCACTAGGTACATGGACATATATATTTCAGGGAGCATTAGTGTTAAGTCTGATGATCCTAAGAAGAAAGTTTGTACCATCTTATTTATTCAGCTTCGTTGCAGGATTTGCGTTTAGTGAATTATTAGATGTCAATGAATTATGGATTGGGATCCTGCCACAGACGATCCCATGCAGGATTGCGTATTTCCTGATCAGTTATTTCTTGTTAAGTATAGGAATTGCTTTAGAAAACAGATGCCAGCTTCCGATCATTCCAACGGATTTATTTCCAAGAGAATTATCAGAAATCATTGACAAACCATATGCAAGGGTTAAGATCATATTTGATGTTTTATGTCTTGCCACAACGGGGCTTTTAACATGTCTGATGCTTGGATATTTAGATGGATTAGGTATTGGAACGATCGTTGCTGCATTTACGATGGGTAAAATGGTTTCGATCACAGGCAGTTGGATCGATCAGAGAGTTACTTTTGCATCGGTCTTAAGTAAACAGACGATATAGGGAATTAAGAGAATAGAAATAAGAAAGATGATAAAATAAGATAGAACGGGTGATAGTTTTGAAACAATATATTTTGAATGATTATATTACAGACGATGCCAGAATGGTAAATCCAATGATGGAAATTAATGGTTTTAAAGTAAGACCAGGATTTTTTGATTTAAATGGAGCATCAGAATTTTCATGTGGGGTGAATTTTACAGTGCATACAAGCAATGGAACATCATGTGATCTGCTATTATTTCATCCAGGAGAAGAAGAACCATATGCAATCATTCCATTTCCAGAATCATATAAGATCGGAGATGTCTATTCTATGATTGTTTATGATCTGAAATCTGAAGATTTTGAATATGCTTATCGTGTGGATGGACCATATGATGAACAAAAAGGATTATTGTTTGATAAAACAAAAATTTTGTTGGATCCATATGCTCAGGCTGTTGCAGGACAGGAAGTCTGGGGACATAAAAGAACCAGAACGTATCATGCAAGAGTTGTAAGAGATAGTTTTGACTGGGGTGTACAGCCACAGTCAACCAGAGAGATGAGTGATCTGATCATTTATGAGTTACATGTCAGAGGATTTACAAATCATTCATCCTCAGGAGTCAAACATCCAGGAACTTTTGCAGGATTAAAAGAAAAGATCCCATATTTAAAAGAATTAGGGATCAATGCGGTAGAATTGATGCCGATCTTTGAATTTGACGAGATGATCAACGCAAGAGAAGTGGATGGGAAACAACTTGTTGAATATTGGGGATATAATACGGTTGGATTTTTTTCACCAAATGCCAGTTATACAGCTGCTGAGGAAGTCAATAATGAAGGACAGGAATTAAAAGAATTGATCCGTGAACTTCATGAAAACGGAATCGAAGTTATTCTGGATGTTGTATTTAATCACACTGCGGAAGGAAATGAAAATGGACCATTCTTCAGTTTTAAGGGATTTGACAACAATATCTACTATTTATTAACTCCAGAAGGTAATTATTATAATTTTAGTGGATGTGGGAATTCTCTAAATTGCAACCATCCAGTAGTACAGCAGATGATCCTTGAATGTTTAAGACATTGGACGGTTCATTATCGTGTAGATGGATTCCGATTTGATCTTGCAAGCATTCTTGGACGAGATGAAGATGGAATGCCAATGAATAATCCACCATTACTAAAAAGTCTGGCCTATGATCCACTTTTAAGGAATGTAAAACTGATCGCAGAAGCATGGGATGCAGGTGGATTATATCAGGTAGGAAACTTTCCAGCCAGCAAACGATGGGCAGAATGGAACGGACAGTACCGTGATACGATGCGAGGCTATCTAAAAGGTGATTTCTGGGAAGCTAATAGTGCTGCGTGGAGAATTTGCGGTTCAGGTGACTTGTATGGAGGATATTACTCTGATGGCAACAGTAATTACGCTGGATACAATTCCTGCATCAACTTCCTCACATGTCACGATGGATTTACAATGTATGATCTCTATTCTTACAATAATAAACACAATGAGGCAAATGGATGGAACAATACCGATGGGGCAAATGACAATCGAAGCTGGAATTGTGGTATGGAAGGAGATACAAAAGATCCGGAAGTACTCAAATTACGTTACCGCATGATCAGAAATGCTTGTGCTATCTTAATGTGCAGCCGTGGAACGCCAATGTTCTTCTCAGGCGATGAATTCGGAAATACGAAGTTTGGAAATAATAACAGCTACTGTCAGGATAATGAAATCTCATGGATTGATTGGAGTTTATTAGAGAAGAATAAAGATTTATTTGAATTCTTTAAATTTATGATCGATTACAGAAAAAAACATCCAGTTATCCGCAAGAAACTGGACAATGCAGTTTGCGGAATGGAAGCAATGCATGCACACGATGTTAATGCAGAACGTATGGAAGTACCACAAAATGCAAAAACACTGGCAGTAAGCTTTGCAGGATATGACCGCAAAAAAGGAAAAGACGATCTTGTATATGTAGCAGTCAATGCTTATTGGGAAGAAGTAAAGATCACACTTCCAAACCTTGCAAATCATGGAGCATGGTACTTAAGTGTGGATACTTATGGGGATGAGAAAGGAAAGTACTTCTATCAAGAAGGAGAAGAGATTCGAATTGATCGTGAGTATGTGATGAAACCTCGGTCTATTGTGGTGTTTACTGGACGAGAAATTTTAAGATAAATTTTAATTTTAAATTTGTAGTTGGCCAACTGTAGATTTTGAGTATATGATAAAAACTAAAGAAGCAACCGAAAGCGCAGCGGTGGAATTTTGCTCACATTTTGAACAAATCGCTGATCCGCCCAATTTC
>JAHZAT010000092.1 GCA_019423795.1 Clostridiales bacterium | reverse complement strand
TAAATATTTTTTCTTATTTTCTTTCTGACTCATACATGCAACACTATCCACAAATCAGAGATTTCGATAACGATTCATCGCTGCCATAACTTCCTGTTTCCGAGGCATTGCCAGATTACTTTTCACATACTTACTATCCAAGAGTGCAGAAAGTCCTTTTGTTTCAATCATCTGCATTAATTCATCTGCAACTGCACAAAGATCTTTCTTCCCATCCATCAAATGAAGTTTCGCATACAACAAAGCATAACCAAGAGCTGTTGTCTGTTCAGTATCAGCAATCTGCTCCACATATCTTAGATCAACTGTATCCTTGTTAATCGAAAAAGCATCTTTTCCAAGTGTTTTCATCTTGATCTTGCGTTCTTTCTTCAAATGATTTCCAGCGTTGAAACAACGGTCAAAACAAGGATCTGGATGTTTCTTCTCAGGCAGTGAAACCATAGGGAAATCTTTTGCTGCGTCTTTGGCGGCTGTAGTGATATCTTTTGGTATATACTGATCCATCTGAATGATATGATCTGCCGGATGGAAATAAGATCCACAGCTTCCAGCAACGATGATCGAAGAAATACCATATCTTTCGTACAATTCACGAATCCGTTCGATAAAAGGAGTGATCGGTTCCTGATCACGAAGAACTACACGCTGCATCAGTTCATCACGGATCATAAAGTTGGTGGCACTCGTATCCTCGTCAATTAAGAATAAAGAAGAATCCGTTTCCATGGCTTCAACTACATTTGCAGCCTGTGAGGTGCTTCCACTGGCATCTTCTGTGTCAAAAGAAACCGTATTTTTGCCATTTGGCAGGTTATTAATGAACATAGAAATATCTGTATTTGTAATACTTCTTCCATCTTCTGCACGAATCTTCATGGCAGTTGGATCAGTAATGACAAATTCACGACCATCCCCTTTGACATGATCGTAAACACCAAGTTCCAATGCCTTTAATAACGTTGATTTTCCATGATATCCACCGCCAACGATCAGGGTGATTCCTTTTGGAATTCCCATACCTGTGATCGTCCCATGGTGTGGAAGATCAAAAGATACCCGGTAAGTATCTGGTGACTGGAATTTCACACAGTTTCTTAAAGGTTTCTGTGAGATACCACTTTTTCTAGGCAAAACAGAGCCATCTGCAATAAATGCGACAAGTCCCATAGAAGACAGATTTTTACGGATTGTATGTTGATCTTCGGATAAATAAATTACTGATTCCAACATTTTTTGATCAATATTTTTATAAAACAAAGAAGATGAAACACAATCTGGCAACAGTCCAAACAACATTTTATCCAATTCTCTCGCATTTACAGTTCGTCCATTTGCAGGGAAACCAGCTTCAAAATGAACAGAGATGTCACCGTTGGAAGGATTGATCGTACATGCAGTTCGTTCTAGTACCTGTTGTCCACATTTACTGACAGAAAATAAACCGCTTTTTCCAGAACCTTTGGCACGAAAAGAGATCTTAGATAAAGTTTGATAAAATAATCGTGTCAAATGATCACAGAGTGCAACCTGTTTATATTTTGTATCATAAAAAGAAGCAGGAAATCCAGCTGATCTTCCTTTCACATGGATACTTAATTTTGATGGAGATGCAAAAGGATCGCCTTGTACATGATCAATGGAAAGAAAATAAGTTCCAAAATCATAAGTACCTTGCGTATTTTTATATGCAGGATATCCTTTACGGTCAATATTTTTTAATAGTGATTTTAAATTCGATGACGATTTCATAAATAGTTCCTCCTAATCCTAAAATCCATGATAACAGTCAGTGCGATTTTTGTAAACCAGATGAAATCAAAGGAAATCCGTGGTATCATAGAAAGATGATCAACAAGGAAGGCGGAATAGAGACGATGGATCTTAATAAATTAAAAGAGATACAGGCTGTTGTTTTTGATATGGACGGGCTGATGTTTGACAGTGAACGCTATGTACAGAAGTCATGGGATATTGTAGGAGAACGTCTGGGATATGGACCTCTGGGGCATAATATTGTCAATACATTGGGAACAAACCTTACAAATCGTAAGAAATATTTCTTAGAACATTACGGAAATGATTTTCCATTTGATAAATTTTTGGATGGATACAGAGATGCATATTATGAATTGGTTGAAGACGGTGTGCCAGCCAAGAAAGGTCTTCATGAGATTTTGAAAGTCCTCAGAGAAAAAGGACTAAAGATCGGAGTTGCAACATCTTCCAGTGAAGAACACGCCGTAAGTAATCTGAAACGAGAAGGGATTTTTGACTACTTTGATTCCGTGATCACAGGAAATATGATCGAACACGGAAAGCCAAAGCCAGATATTTATATCGAAGCATGCAGACAATTAAAAGTCGATCCATCAAAAGCGATCGCATTAGAAGATGCAATCAATGGAATCCGTTCCGCACATGGAGCAGGCATGAATCCAGTGATGATCCCAGATATCGTGCAGGATACAAGTAAAGTCGATGATATATTATTTGGAAAATGTGAATCTTTGCTGGAATTTGCAGAGATTTTACAGGGCGTAACATTAGATATAGAAGAAACACAAAAATAAGGAGAGAATATATG
>JAHZAT010000091.1 GCA_019423795.1 Clostridiales bacterium | reverse complement strand
TCTAGTTTAATACGATGGTTGATACACTAGATATGTGTTATATTATCTATATACTTTATAAAACGCAAAAGAAATTATCACGAGGTGAATAAATAATCATGAAAGCTTACGAACGTTTATTAAATTACGTCAAAATTTTAACTCCAAGCAATGAAAACAGCCAAACTGTCCCTTCTTCTGATTGTCAGTTTGATCTTGCCCGAGTCTTAGAAAATGAAATGAAGGAACTTGGTCTCAGTGATGTCTACTTAGATGACAAATGTTACCTATATGGCAAATTACCTGCCACAAAGGGCTATGAAAACTGTCCTGCGATCGGATTTATTGCTCATATGGATACTGTTTCTGATTTCTGTGATCACCCAATCCGTCCGATCCTTACGAAGAATTATAATGGAGAAGCTCTTCCTCTTGGAGATAGTAGTCTGGTTCTTGATCCGAAAGTTTTCCCTCATCTTTCTTCTCTCAAGGGCCGTACTTTGATCACATCGGATGGTACAACGATCCTTGGTGCGGATGATAAAGCTGGGATTTCCGAGATTCTTACGATGACAGAACGTCTGATCCATGAAGAGATTCCTCATGGTCCGATCAGCATTGCATTTACTCCAGATGAAGAAATCGGAAGTGGTGCCGAGTATTTCGATATCAAGCGGTTTGATGCTGATTTTGCTTATACTTTGGATGGCGATACCGAAGGTGAGATCCAGTTTGAGAATTTTAATGCCTGCAAAGCTGAGTTTGAGATTACTGGTTTTAATGTACATCCTGGTTCTTCAAAGGATACGATGATCAATGCCTCACTTGTAGCTATGGAGATCAACTCTTGTCTACCTTCTATGGAAACTCCTAGAAACACGGAAGATTATGAGGGATTCTATCATCTGATCAATATGAATGGTGATGTGAGTCATGCAACATTGCATTATATTGTCAGGGATCATGATCAGGGACTATTTGAAGCAAAAAAACAGACGTTACGTTTGATTGAGAAAAATATGAATGAAAAATGGGGTGATGGTTGCGTCACTTTAACCATTACAGATCAGTATCAAAATATGGCTGAAGTTATTAAGGATTGTCCTCATTTGATTGAAAATGCAAAGAAGGCTTGTGAAAATGCTGGCGTGGATCCGTTGGTTCTGCCAATTCGTGGAGGTACAGATGGATGTCAGTTAAGTTTCCGAGGACTTCCTTGTCCGAATCTTGGAACTAGTGGACATGCTTATCATGGACCTTATGAACATATTAGCGTTGAAGGAATGGATATATGTGTTGATGTTATTGTGGAATTGATTAAATTGTATACTGAAGGTTGTTGATGTATAAATAGAGAAAGAACAATGTATTAGGGTCAGAAAAACGAATTTCATTGACGGCTTTTTTGCAAAACGCTGATTCGCCAATACTCCTGGCACAACTCGCTTCGCTCAAACAGTGCCCCGTATTGGCTGCGATTTTGCAAAAAATCCTATGAAATTCTATCATTTCTGACCCTAATACATTGTTCTTTCTCTATTTATACACTCAAATCTTTCAGTATACACTACTTACAGACAAGATACTTCATTCTTCACTTTTCACTTCTTCACGAAACTCTTCCTGCATCCATATGATACACGTCGTCTGCGATTCCCATAGTAGATTCTCTATGGGATACTAGTACTACGGTTCTTCCTTTACTTTCTTCTTTGAGTGATTTCAAGATAATTCCTTCATTTAAAGAATCTAAGTTACTTGTTGGTTCGTCTAGTAATAACATTGGGCTGTCGTGCAGAAAGGCTCTGGCGATTCCGATTCTTTGTTTTTCTCCACCAGACAGGGTGTCTCCGAGTTCTCCGACTTCGGTGTCGTAGCCATTTGGCAGGGACATGATCATGTCATGGATAGAGGCTTTTTGGGCGGCTTTTATGATTTCTTCTCTTGCTGCGCCTGGTTTTCCGATCGCTATGTTGTTGGCGATGGAGTCGTGGAAGAGTTCGGTTTCCTGAGTTACGTAGGATTGTGTGTTTCTTAGTGTCTTAGTTGGGATTTCTTTCACGTTTTCTTCTGAAATCTTTATGTTTCCTTTGTTTACATCCCAGAAGCGCATCAGAAGTTTCAACAGTGTGGACTTTCCGCAGCCGCTTTTTCCACAGATTCCGATGACTTTTCCTTGTTTCATATTGATGTTGCAGTCTTTTAGGATGACTTCTTCATCATAGGCAAAGGTTACATCTTCTACGGATGCACCTTCAAAACTTATATCAGCTTCTCCTTCTGATTCTTCTACCATTGGTTCTTCTTCGAGTAAGGATAACACTCTTTCTCCACTTGCTAATGTCTGGTTTAAATTGTTTGACAGGCTTGACAATGCAGTTACTGGACCAAAAGAACCCATCATAGCGATCGTTGCAAGCAGCATAGCATCAAATGTAACATTTCCTGCCTGATATAAATGATACATTAAAAATAACATTCCAAACGAACAACAAAGGATCACAAGGTCTGTGACAGCTCTTTGCATAGCTTCCATGCGATTCAGGTCTTTTATTTTTTGATAGATATGCTTTTCTTTGAAGAGAATGCGATTTATACTTTTGACACTTATATCATCAGCTTCAATTTATATCTATTCCACAGATTCTATTCTATTAGTAGCTACATTTTCATCATCATTTATTATATAATTTTGTTATGAATAATATAGAAAGGACTCTATCATATGAACTCTGAAAATTATGGTACTCATATCAAACATATCCGTCAAAAAATGGGTTTAACACAAAATCAAGTTGCTGAAGCTCTTGGTGTAACGCCTGGTTATATCAGCAATGTAGAAAATAACCGTACTGCTATGTCTCTGCGTATTTTAACATATTATGCGAAGCTTTGTGGCTGCTCTCTGGATTCTCTCGTTGGTACTCTGGATCCGGAATATTCAGAAACTGCGCTTGATCGTAAACTTTATAATGCGATCATGCAACTTGATGTGGATACGAAAGAAAAACTACTGAAAACGATTGAATTGTGGAATTTGTAGAGTAGACTTGCCTGTATGTGGCAGAAATAAAAGAAAGATAGCATGTGAGCAACAATCGAATTCCATAGGAGTTTTGATAGAATCACAGCTGGATCGGACGATTGTTTGAGCGTCAAAGACTACTGGTTTCAGTAACTTTCAACGCGAGTTTTCGCAGGAGATCCAGCGGATAGGCGTTCTGTCAAAACTCCGTCAATGGAATTCGTGTTGCTCACATGCTATCTTTCATTTTTTCTCTAAATACTCGATGACCTTCAACTTATACAATTTAAATTTTCAAAATCAGTGTCGCCATACTCTCTGGCATTCTCTTCTTCCCAACGCTGCTTGTCATAAACAGTTGGATCTGCCCGGTGATTTCTGTTTCTGACAACTGCTCAAACTCAAAATCTTCAAATGGAATCTGTATTTTCTTATCTTGGATCGGAAAATCTGTTAAAACGTCTTTGCTGCTTCTACATTTGACTGTCTGAATATGTCCAGACAGCATCGCTCCACCTTTTGTCATTGCCTTCATTTCTCTGGCGGCTAGTTCTAAATAGTTTTTATCCCCCTTTAAATGCAGATATGCTGGTTTTTCAAATCCTTGGTCTGCCATAGAAAGACTTTTCCAGTCTTTTCCTTGTCGATAAATGGAAAATGCGACTTGATATATGCCTTTTTTTAAACTATTGCATAATTGTTCGTAGGTTAACTTGGTAATTTCTTTACTTTCATTTTTTCCGATACTTTCATACCTTAGATGCATTTTCTCTTTCTGGCATAATTTCTGGATCGTATCGATATCTGCAGTATCAAACACTCCTGTAACTGCCTGTCTTTGCTGTTGTTCGTTAATTCCGATAGATGCAAAGTAATGGTAAAGATCTGATTCGATCATTTTGTAATATTCTAAGAATTCCGCTCCTTTTCTGGTAAATCCTTTATCTTCCAGGAATCATTCTTCTCGGTATCTTTTGAAGCATCGGGAGATTGTTGATCTGTTTACCTGCATCTTTCTTCCGATCTCTGCTTCGTTGTATCCTTTTCCTTCCTCAATCTGTATCTCTAATGCTTTTAAGCATTGTAACTGAAACATATTCGGTTTATAATTTTCCATTGTTTTATCACACATTGTCAAACTCCTAAATTAATGATACGGTTAAAATACGAACCGATTCTTCTTTAATCTCTTCTTCATGATGATCACACACTACTATTTCTACAATTCCTTCGGATAATTTGTCGTTTCTTCGAATCGTACAGTCCAATGCCTCTGTCAAAATTCCAAACTTTCCATTTTCTTTTTTTGCATACATCCACTGATTTCCATAACAGTAGCGAATTTCTTTTTTCAGCAGATCTGAATCTATCGGTTTTAAATACAAGTAACTTTCTTTGCTGATCACTACTTCCGCTCGTTTCTCAAACTGCTGGTATTCTTTCGAAAGAATTCTTGGATGTGATGTTCCTTTTTCAAAAAATGCGATCGGCATGATCCTCTTTCCTTCTGGAAACATCAGATTTAAATCATTTCCTCTAGTCATATATGAATATGTATGACGGCTTTCCATAAACATACGGATCCCGGTTAAAATGCGTTCATCCAGAATATGTTCGATCGCACATGCATTTTCTTTTGCAATGCTTCCATCAACACCAGAAACCAAACGCAGAAATTCTGTAAGACATCGTTTTCTTTCCAGACATTGCTGCCCTTTGGATAGCCCCATTGGTGTTAAAAACATTCTTCTTCCTTCGTCCTTTAACAGATATCCTTCTTCTAACAATCCATCTGTAACTCTGGTAACTCTTGATAACGGCACTTCAAGTTCCCTGGATAAGTCGGATTTTACAATCTGATTCTCTTTTCGCTTCATTTCATACATAAGACTTAGATAATCTTCTTTTTCCTGTTTTGATATCTCTTTTGACATATATTGTTCCTCTTCTCATCATTCTATATAAAAATCAAAACCACCGGCTTAGCCGGTGGTTTGTACTAGCCCTATAAGGGCTTATTA
>JAHZAT010000090.1 GCA_019423795.1 Clostridiales bacterium | reverse complement strand
GTTTCATGACACATTGGTGCCTTGCGCAGAAAGGCGGAATATAAATATGAAAAAATTAACAAGACAGGAGAAACACGAACAGTGTATGCGTGAAATCCGTGGAACACTGATCGTTGTTTTGATCTGCTGTGCTTGGCATATTGCCAGTGCATTTTTATTAAATGGTACTGGTCTTTATTTTCTAGGAATGCCAGCATGGTTTAGCGTATCAACTTTCGGAACGATCATACTTTCTTTGATCGGTGTCTGGTACTTATTAAAACATGTATTTATTAACTTCGATTATGATGATGAAGAGGAGGAAGAAGAATAAAATGTCAGCAAATCAGAAAATCATTCTTATGATCTTTATCGTTTACCTCATTTTAAATGCCGCGATCGGTATCATTTTTAGTAAACGTCAGAATAAAAAACAGCATACTTCTTCTGAGAAAAAATTCTTTATCGGTGGAAGAAATATGAATGGACTTCTTTTAGCAATGACAACCATGGCAACTTATACTTCTGTAAGTTCCTTTATCTCCGGACCTGGAGCTGCTGGTCTTACTTACGGATATGCACAGGCATGGATCGCTACCGTACAGGTTCCGATTACATTTCTGGTACTTGGGGTTCTTGGAAATAAATTAGCTTTAGTTTCAAGAAGAACCGGTGCCGTTACTGTTGTCGGTTATTTAAAAGCCCGTTATAAAAGTGATGTATTAGTTATCGTAACCAGTTTACTTATGGTTATCTTCTTTATGGCACAGATGATCGGACAGTTTACTGGTGGAGCAACTTTGATCTCTTCCATCACAGGACTTGATCATGTCGTTTCTTTATTGATTTTTGGTGCAGTTGTTATCATCTATACATCTTTCGGTGGTTTCAGTGCTGTTGCGATCACAGATACGATTCAGGGAATCATCATGTGTGTCGGTACATTTTTGCTTTTATTCTTCGTATTAAAAGCTGGCGGTGGACTTGCTGGTATTGATGCTGGACTTGCACAGAATCTACCTGGTGTATATAATGATCTATTTTCAAAATATAGTCCCGGAACTTTGCTTAGTTTCTGGATTCTTGTAGGATTTGGTACTCTTGGACTTCCACAGACCGCTGTTCGTTCTATGGGATTTAAAAATACAAAGAGTCTTCATTCTGCGATGTGGATTGGTGCGGTTACTTGTAGCTTTATCATCGTTGGTATGCATATGGCTGGTACATGGGCAGGTGCACTGGTAGATACAAAGAATCTTCCAACTTCTGATTATTTTATTCCGTATATTGTTCAGAAGATCATGCCCGTTGGATTAGCTGGAACATTCCTTGCAGCACCTATGGCTGCTGTTATGTCTACTGCTGATTCTCTTTTGATCCTTGCTTCTGCAGCAATTGTAAAAGATCTGTGGCGTAACTATGTTGTCAAAGATGATCCTGTGAAAATTAAATCTTATAACAAAAATGTTGGAAAGATGAGTACACTTGTTACATTTGCATTCGGTGTGATCGTCATCTTACTTACGATCAATCCACCTGATATCATTTTCTTCCTGAATCTGTTTGCTTTGGGTGGTCTGGAATGCAGTTTCTTCTGGCCTTTAGTTGGTGGATTGTTCTGGAAGAAAGGAACAAAACAGGCAGCCGTCTTTAGTTCTATTGGAGCAGCGATCACTTATGTATTTTGTTACTATAATGTACAGATCGCAGGAATCAATGCCGTTGTATGGGGACTTCTTGCCGGTGGAATCTTGTATTTTGTAATAGGAAATATAACTTGCAAGAATGGACTTGATGAAGATATTATTAAGAATTGTTTCTAGATTTTGGATTACTTGAATTCGAAACATATCAATAAATAATATAATAAAAAGCCTCTGTGTGATGTTTCAAACTTTTTATTAACATCATACACAGAGGCTTTTTGTTTATTTAATTTTCTTTACTTTAGAAAAAGCTCCATATATCTTTTTCTTTCCAGACGTTTTTACAGCTCGTACTTTATAAGATCCATTCTTTGGTGCTTTCTTATACTTATAACTTGTTTTCTTGGTCGTTGTTACTCTTACCCATTTTTTACCTTTAAAACGATATACCTGATAGGAGGTTGCACCGCTTACTTTCTTCCACTGTAACTGAACTGTTTTCGAAGATCTCTTACATTTGCCCCAAGTTACTTTCCCAAGGGAAGTATCTGTTACCGTTATCGTAATCGTTTTGGCAAACGATGGAGCTTGTTTTGGTGTGATCGTAACACTTGTTTTTCCAGCTTTTAACCCTGTTATTTTACCAGAAGCCGATACTTTACATATCGATGGAGAAGAAACTTTGTATTTCATTTCACTTGAAATCAATGGTACATTGACAAAATGATTGTATATACTATAGGAAATATTTTTAGAAGTTCCATTCTTTAAACTAAATGAATTTATTGGATTTACTGAAAATAAATATCCTATCTGAGCTTTTGTAACTTCTATATTAGTTGTTGCAGTGTTGTTTTTGTAAGAAGATTCTTCTGCTGCATCTACAGCGGCTGTTGAAAAGTTCTGTACCCAGTAACATATGCCATTTACCTTAACCGCTCCAACACCAATTCCAGTATATCTATCTGTAAGAATATTAGCTCTATGTCCATCTGAATTCATCCATGAAGTCATGACGGATCTGCTGCTTGTCTGACCTGCAGCAATATTTTCTCCACTCATAATATATCCAAGTTTGCTATCGTAACATACGCTATAATAAAATCTTCCTGATGGACGTATATGAGAAAATGCTATTGCAAGTTCAGCCGCACGAATCATAGATCCCTTGATCATACGACGATCCATGGTAAGTGCTTTTAATCCTTTCTTCCTTCTTTCACTATTGACTCTTTTTACAATATCAAATGCTGCTTTATAATCGTATGTTACTTTAATCGGCAGCTTCTCCATCCTCATATAAGAACCATCTTCGATTTTTTGTAGTCCATTTAACCCTTCAATCACTGATTCTGCTGGAAATGCTTGTGTTCCAACATATATTACAGAAGCTGGAATCCTCACTTTTTTAATTTTTGTTCCATAAAAAGCAAGACTTCCTATCATCTGTAACGTATTTGAAAATGTTACGGATGTAAGGCTCTTGCAATTGAAAAATGTCTGGTATGCAATTTCGTTTAAATTCTTTGGAAAATTGATGGTTGTCAAAGCAGAGCACTCCCCGAAACATCCATCTCCCAAGGAAGTTACGCTATCTGGAATTTTAATCTGTTTTAGTGATGAACAATAACCAAATACAAGCCCATCCAGCTTCTTTATATTATTTCCCATAGATACGCTTGTTAATGAAACACAATTATAAAACATCCTATATGGAATTGTTGTAAGTCCATTTCCAAAAGTTACTGTTTTTAACTGTGTACACTTTTCACAGATATAATAACCTGCTGACCTTACAGAATTCGGAATATTCAGGCTTGTAATAGTAGCACCCGCAAACGCTCCTTCACCAATTGTAGACACACTCGTTGGAATCACTATTTTTCCAACCCTTGCATGATTCAACGCATTCTTTCCAATTTCTTTTACTGAATTTGGAATCTGATAAGATGCAGCCTGCTTTCCAACTGGATATAAAACCAGTTTTGTTTTATTTTTATTGAATAAAACTCCATTACTTGTGCTATAAGAAGGATGCCCGGATGCTACTTCAATCTTCTGAAAATCATAACATTCAAAAAATGCAAGTTCTGAAAAAGTTTTTAGCGTTGCTGGAATTGTAATATTTTTGATCGCACATCTTTGGAATGCATAATCTCTCATTGTTGTTAATTGAGATGGAATAGTTACATTCACAAGTGCAGAGCAATTCGCAAACGCTGCCCTATCTAACACTTTTAATGAAGTTGGCAATGTTGCACTTGTAAGTTTATCACACTCCAAAAATGCAGCTTCACCAATCTTTGTTAATGTCGATGGAAATTCTATCTCAGAAAGATTATAAAACTGTGCAAATGCATTTTTCCCAATCTCTGTAATACCCTTTTCCAAAATGATTTTTTTAGCTTGATTCTGATATTGTGCTAAATCATTTCTATTATCATAATTCCCAACAACCTTACCTCTTCCGCTGACTCGAAGTGTCTGGGTATTTTCATCCCATGTATAAGTCATGGAATCTACACTGGAAGCTTTTGTAGCGCCTTTGCCTTTCGCTTTTGAGGATGTGCTGATGTGTTTGCTTTCAAAGGTATAACCTATTGGTTTTGTCGATTGCTTTTTTGATCTGTCATGTAATGATATTTTTGTTTCTGTTCTTAGATTGTCTGCTGCCGATATGGAAATTGGCTGAAATGCAGTTGTGGCAACTAGTGCCAATGATAGAAAAATGGTTGTTAGTTGTTTCTTTATCATACTTTTCCTCCTTTATAATTCGTAACTTTCCAATATACTTTCCTCAACGGATTTTTCTATCTCAAAAGGTAGTTTTGAAAGTCTTGTCAGACATAGATCCAACTGATGTTTAATCTCTTCATAATCCGTTAAACTTAACTGATCCAGCACAATATCTCTTTGTACTTTGATTTCTCGACATTGTCTTTCAGCCTGCCCCTTATCATATAAAACCTCATCTATATATGCTTCAATTTCCTGTGTGTATTCCTCTTTTCCTTTTATTAAGGATAATTTGTTCAAATATGTCTGATGTTGTAATTGTAATTTCATAAGAAGCTTCTGGTATTTTATAAGGTTCTATTTTACTTCCATAAAAACATCCAAACGTGTTGCATTGTATCATAAAGACATCATAGCTTCAATTTTTGTATCTTTATCTGACTTTGAACAATGAAACTTTTTGGTGGTTTGATCACAGGCACAGCCAGTGGATTTTCTCTGCGGTTTTGCCTGCAAAGCTAAATTCTGCTTCTTTATTCTATTGTGACTTATATGGTAGCAATCAAAACCATCGACTTTATCATTGAAGGATTCGATCGTGCAAAATGTGCGATCATTGTGACCGATCAGGCAGAACAATAAAAGTTAAATAGAAGGTCTGAAAAAGAGCCAGATGCATATACCATATAAGCATCTGGCTCTTTGAATTTTAATATTACATCTTTTATTATTTGATTTCTATGAAATTTATCACACACTGATAAAATTCACTTGATTTCCATGCATCTTTATAACATCCAAAAGATCCGTAAGTTTCATCCAGATCGTCGCTGTATTATCATTTGGATGTACTGCAATATATTCGTATTCTTTCAGATCTTCATCAAAAAAGACTGGAACCACACATTCTTTATCATTCAAAATACCTAATGGCGAAACAGATCCTGGTTCGATATTTAAATATTTCATTAAGCGCTCAGCTGAAGCAAAACTAAGTCTAGAACTTCCAATCTCATCTCTTACTTTCTTAAGATCTGCCTGCTTGTCTTCTCGAATGATCACAAGAAAATGGTGTTTTCCACTACCATCTCTTAAAAATAAATTTTTCGCTCCTATGCCATTTTCATGATTCCACAGATCAGAGTCTTCGATTTCATCCACTGTGTAGACAGCTTGATGCTCAAACATTTCGTATTCTATATTTTGTTCATTTAAGGTATCTAAAACAATTTTTCTATTTTTATTCATTTTGCTAATGCTCCTGTTCGCCTTTCCATTTCTTGTTTTAATTCGTCTAAAAAATCATTTAAATCATCTTTTGAGATTACTTTTAGTTTTATCATATTCCAAATTATATCGACAGCTGTTGTTTTCCTTACTTCTACTAGTACACCTGGATGTCGTCGATCATTTTTGAAAATACGACCAAAAATAAATGCTATCGGCCCAACTCTAAATATTTGCGGCATTCAGAATCCCTCCTTCTTGAGAAAATTCTATAATTAAGTGTGCATTATCTCGAATAAGTTGTTTAAAATACATCATGACTCTGAATATCCGTGAACTTCCCATGTATAATCTGGTAACCAGCAAATAGCATCATGAAATCCACCTGTTTCATCTGGTGTTTCAATATATACCTTTACTTTTCCATCTGGATACATCATATTCTTTCACTCCTTACTTCTGTGCAGTTCATCTTTATGATATTTTATCACAATTAAATTTCTACCACAATGAAAAAGCCACTGTAAATATTACAATGACTTTTCTGCTTATTATGACTTTTCTGCTTATTTTTTTATGAAGGCTATAATTTAAATGATTATTTTGTTTGAATTTTCTGGTTAATTCTAATTAATTTATCATTTTACTTTGTAAACTGATTTCTTAAGTGCTACGGTACCTTAAGTACGCCCTCCAATCAAGATTTCTTAATGTCTCAGGGACCTTAATACCTTTTACCATGCCTGCCTTCTTTAGCTTAAATGTATGGATACTTTGTTTAAACCTAAAAACTCTTGATTTAAATTTTTTCTATTTCATTGGTAAATCTAAGATTTGTTTTATTATTTTAAATAGTAAAATAAAACTAGTAAAATCGAATTTATCAAAAGGGACTTCTTGGTTAAGAATTTTTGTAGCAAATTCCATTTTCGATAATGCTAAATTAGGACCTGCCGAATTTGATAATTGAGTAACCCGTTCTCCATTACTCCCTTCAATAATATTTATTTTATCTGGGCCACAAACATTTCTTTTTTCACAAAAAATATTATCTTTATAGTTAATTCCATTTTTATCAAATTCATTTCCCATATATAATCTTCTCTCAATACCATCTATATCTATTGATGTTTTTATTTCCTCATTTTTATAATAATGTTCAATACATATATAAGGTGTTTCTTTTCTATGTTCAGGTAATGGTAAAATCAAAGAATATACATTATTTCCCCAATCTTTAAATCCTATTTCTTCATTATCTAATTTATTATTAGTTTTTTTATCATCTCTATCCGCTACAAATATAAGTTTTCTAGGTTGTTTTAATTTAGCATAATTTTCACACATCGCACACAATTGTGAACATCCCATCTCTAATTTTAATTCGGTATCAACTCCAGTATTTTTAGGTTCGTATTTCAAAAATTCAAATTCCATATTATTGAATATTTCCGAATATATTTCCATATTTCTCAACTTTTGATAAGCTGCAAGCATATGTTTCCAATCTGTTGTTCCTTCTGTAATAATCAATGCTTTTGATTTATCATTGTCTATAGCCTCTTTCACTTCTCTTTGATATATTTGTGTTTCCTTAAAATAATCATATGCTTTTTGAAATTCAGCAAAACTCTCAACATTTATTTTTGTAGCTGTTGGCATTTGATATATTTCATAATATTCAGAACCAAACAAATTTTCCATTCCAAGTAAAAATAAAGGAGAATGTGTTGTAATAACAAATTGCACTTTGGGGAAAAGTTTTATTAATTCAGGCAAGACTTCTTTTTGTAAAGATGTATGTAAATGAAGTTCTATTTCATCTATAATAACAATTCCTGTTATATTTTCTAAATGGATACTTTTATTCAAATCATTTCTATCAGCATATCTTACAATTGTAGAAAACATATTAAAAAGAGCTATTTGTCCTGTAGAAAGCGAATCTAGTGTTGGTATAAGTATAGAATTATCTGCTTTTAATCTTATATTAAATCGAGAGTCACCTTGATTTCTTAAATTTAATCCAAAATAAACCTCTTTTCCTAATATCTTGCTCATGATTATTTCTAAATTTTTTCTTGCTGTACTTAATAATAATAAATTATCAACCGAAATATGTGATATTCGCAGGTTTCCAATAGTTCCATCAATATCTGCTCTTGAATCAGCAATTACATCCATTAACCATTGTAAATTCGTAGATGTAACATCCTTCGCAACAATAGGGTTTTGTAATTGTCGTGAAAAATTTTTATTTATTGAAAAATGTTTATCTTCTGAGGATTCATAATATTTTTTTCCCATCCAGTTTGGTTTTTCATAACGATCTGGACCAAAAAAACATATTACATCTTTCGTATAAATATCTTCACTTTTTTTCGAATCAATATCTATATTTTTATAATTTTCATTCTCTTTCCATGAAATAGTATTATTTAATATAACCCCACTTAGTTTCTTAAAATCATCCGTAGATAATGTACCTGATTTAAAAATATAATTTATCGGTTCTTCATCTTCAAACAATATATATGAATACATATATACATTTCCTATGCTAATTTGTGATGGACTAATTGCTTTATAATATTGATGGCCACCATTTTCAGTCATTTGTAAAGCATTATCGAAACCTTTGCCAGCCATCTCATAAAAAGCATCTGTAATATTCGATAAAAGTGTTGATTTTCCGCTGCCATTTTCCCCTACAATTAATAGTGGCTTCGGCGTTCCATCATTATTGAATGGAAATGAAATATTTATATTGTTTATAGGACCAATATTTTCATCAATAATTTCTCTTATGTACATATTTTCTCTCCCTATCTTTAATTTTCGTGATTTTTTAAGTCTCAAGGACCTCCTCATATAATCAAGTGTTTTTTATTGAAAATTCAAGGTTTTCCAACCTTTCTTATCTCAGTGAATAAGCCACAGCTATGAGCATTTCGATGTATCAGGTACTGAAATAGCGGTTGAATGGTATACAAAATAAAACGTCATTGATTTTCGCTTTACTGGCCTTGTGTATACCCTTCCCTCTATGGCAGCTAACCTCCTATATCCACCAGGATCATCTCTGTCTCCAGAGGTCCTAACTTCCTTCGTCCTGCCTGCCCATAACCAGGGTGTCAGCTATGCTCCTTTACGGGGTCATGCCCCTTGGTGATGATTTCTGCCGACTACTGGCTCATTCTTTGTATTATTGATTACTGACTCGCTTCCTGTTCCAGCACTGTGATCAGTGGACGTTATCTGTTACATTCTGCTTGATTCAGTGGCTGTCCACATGACAGCCTCCATTATAGTTACTTGTCTTTCTTACGCAGCCTGTAGATAAACTGTCGGTCTCTTGATGTCACTGATCATCTTTTTCGGATCATAATCCACACCTTTGGTCAGCATCGCATAAAAGACTCGTATCAGCTTGGCTGCAATTGCCATAAGTGACTGCATTTTCTTCAATGGATTCAGCCTTCTGGTTGTGTAATAATTATGGAGCTCCCTGAACTCCGGGTTCTTCGCCACAAGCGACATTGCAACCTCAAAAAGCAGGTATCTGAGTCTCTTTCGGCCTCGTCTGCTTATTGTTGTCTTTCCCTTGTGCTTTCCCGAACTATTTTCAACCAATGCCAATCCTGCAAGCTTCTGCAGTTTCTTCGGATTGTTAAAGCGGCTGATATCACCTACTTCTGCAAGGAACCCTGACACTGTCCTGATTCCCACTCCTTTGATTTCTAACAGCTTTTCAGCCATTGGAATCTCTTTTACCAGTTCTTCAATTAGAACCATAACTTCCTGTAGACGCATATTTTTGGATTCATAGTCCTCCAGAAGCATTCGGATTTCCATTCTTGCAGACATCGTACCTTCTTTGCTTCCAATGCTGTGCTCAGCAGCTTCTATCAGAGTCTTCGCCCTCGCCTTTCCAACTGCTCTTAACTTCGCATCTCGCCAGATCTGGTTCACTCCATCGATACCTAACGTCAAGATATCTTCAGGGAGTGGTGCTGCTTTAAGGATTAGCATTCCGCTCTTGGCATCCGGCTTTCCGTATACCGTCTTATATTCAGGAAAATATATATTGAACCAACGACTGATCCTGTTTTGAATTCTTGTAAGTTCCGCCTGTAACTGGAATCTTATGTTTGATGCTGTTCTAAGATCAGCATAAACACCATCCGGCAGGTATGGGATCATGTAACGTCCCTCTCTAACTAATCCTGCTATAACTTTCGGATCCTTACGGTCATTTTTAGTTGGATTGTTGTCGTCGAGTTCTTTTGATTTTTTCACATGGTGAGGATTTACAAGAACCGGTTTCATTTCATTATCCTGTAGAAACTTTCCAAGATTGAACCAGTAATGCCCGGTCGGTTCCATACCTGGAACCACCTTATCCTTCTCATGCCTTTCTTTGAGGTCCAGGATCCATTCCTTAAATGTCACAAATCCAGCCTCTGTGTTACTAAACTTAAATGGCTTCTTTGAATACTCGATTCCTCTGTAATCAAAAGCTCTGGCATAGTGCGTTTCACTTCCGACATCAATTCCGAGTACCAAAGTTTTTTCTGTAATAGCTTCAATTTTTGCGTTCTGTGTGTTAGACTTCATTATAGATACCTCTCTGTATAATAAGATTTTTACTAACCTGCCAGTCAGTAGTCTTATTGTAATCTGAGGTATTTTCAATTTTCAACATCCACATTTTTATTATACAGGAGCTTCCTTAATATCTATTCTACTTTTCCAAAATGCCATTAGTATCGAGTTGCCAAATTTTACTAAAAAACACCTGACATCTAATCCACTCACTCAATTTGCGTTATCTAATCCGAGGTCACAACCTGACACTCATTTTCGCAATAAATATGTTTTCATATAAAATAACCGAGCTATTTCTGGAGTTAGGCTTCTAATACAAACTTCCGAAAAATCCCGAAAATACGCCACTTTCTATCTCTTATTTATCTTTTCTTGATATCAAGACTATCGTGTCTACATGAATTGTCCGGGAACTGATCCACAATTATTACCCTCATAACCTTATATTCTGCTGTCTCAAACACTTTCAGATATCCCGCAAACCTTGTCCAACGTGGTCATTAATGTCTATACAACTTCTCTGTATATTTTTATTAAAATTGCACAAGAAAGCTTGGATTTATCAGCTTTCC
>JAHZAT010000009.1 GCA_019423795.1 Clostridiales bacterium | reverse complement strand
AGCTGATCTTGTTTCCTCTAGCATCTGGCATTTTTTTACCTCCAAAAGATTTTCTATATCCTATTATACTATCTTATCTTTGAGATTCCATCATAAAATTATTTATATGGCTAATTTCATTTTTAAACGCTATTTTTTTCCCTTTTTAGAAAAAGAAAAAGTGATGACCATATGTATTTGTTTAAAAAACGCCAGTGGAATAACTCCACTGACGCCTTACAAATACTATTTATTTTTCTTTTGTTATTATTTATTGATAACCTTCGGTTCTTCTGTGAATGAATAAAAAGTTCCACATTCCTGCACCATTCGCTCCCAAAAGTCCCCAAACGCCGGGAGTTAATGTCAGATCGACATCATTTACTGCTGTTTTGTCTTTGAACTGCTTGCTTAAATGCTCTATTTTCAGTTCCATGCTTACACTCCTTTCTTTTGCTTCGGCTGAACAATAAAAAGCCCTTGTTCGATAATCATTGTACCGAACAAAGGCTTTTCAATCTCAAAAATCACACGCTTAAATTCCTAAGTAATTCCTAAGATCACATTCTTATTTTCCTAAGCGGAAAGGGGTAATGTAATCACAAAGTCTATGGTTTCGTTTTGACTGGATGCAGTAATCTTTCCACCATGTAAATGTATAATTTCTTCAGCAATAGACAGGCTAAGTCCCGCACCACCTGTATTAGAAAACCAAGCATCCTCCAAACGATTGAATTTTTCAAACATACTGTTAAGCTGTTCCTGTGGAATTGTTTTTCCACGATTTTCAAAGGTGATCTGAATACCATGTTCTAACCGTTTGGCGGATATATTTCATCTATCACCTGTGCAATCAAACAATGGTATAAACTAGCAATGATAGATATAGGCGCACTTTAAGGCGCTTTTCTATTGCCATTTCTTTATTCGACATGAATACACCTCCTACCGATTAGTAAATAGAATAAAGCTAAGCAGGACAATCACGACAACACTTACTATGCCTGCCAGAATGGAAAACAGTCTGTTTGCTTTTATTCTATTTCCGATTAACCGAGCCACCATCGAATATACAATAAGCCCCAAAAGGCCGCCTGCTGTATTTGTGAGTACATCGGTAATATCAGAACGTCCGATTGCTAAAACATATTGCGTGGTTTCCAACAAAAAACTGGTTCCTGCAATCATCATTATCTTCGCATATAGTTTTACTTTTGGCATCAGCATTTGATTTTCTTTTTATAGCGTACCCCTTTCTCTTAAATTTTGTAGCCAACACCCAAAATCGTTTTAATATACTGCAGAGTATTGTAAGTATCTTTCAGTTTCTCACACAGATGCCGGATATGCACAGTAATTGTGCTGCTGTTTTTAGAGTAGTATTCATCTTTCCAAACTGCATGAAACAGTTCCTCAATACTTACAACATTCCCAGGCAGAGGAAGTTGACCTCTTTTCCGATGATGATGTGGAAGAAGGCACACAGCCGATTTCACATGAGGATTACGAGCGACTTATCAAATATCCGGAAAAGAAAAACGGGATTCCGCAAGACTTCTCGATAAAGTAGCAAGCAATGCTTAAACAAAAATTTCCCTTATTTCCCTTGCGGATTCCGCATAAGGGCAAAAATAAGGGAAAATACATATCATTTCACTATTTAATGGGCTGAAAAGCCTGTAAAATAAGGAAAGTTCAGGAAATCTCTCCACAAATTTTATCGATTAAGTATCCCTTTCAAATACTGCCCAGTATAAGATTCCTCAACCTCGCAGATCTCTTCTGGTGTCCCTGCTGCAACAACTGTTCCACCGCCTGATCCACCTTCTGGTCCCATATCGATAATATAATCCGCAGTCTTGATCACTTCCAGATTATGCTCGATCACGATCACAGTATTGCCACCTTCTGTCAGTCTTGCAAGGATATCCACCAATTTGTGAACATCTGCAAAATGAAGTCCTGTCGTTGGCTCATCCAGGATATAGATGGTCTTTCCTGTACTTCGTTTGCTTAATTCTGCTGCCAGTTTGATCCTCTGTGCTTCTCCCCCTGATAATTCTGTGGATGGCTGTCCTAATCGAATGTATCCTAATCCAACATCTCTTAATGTCTCCATCTTACGGCTGATCGATGGAATATTAGAGAAGAAATCACATGCTTCTTCCACTGTCATATTCAGAACATCATAAATACTCTTTCCCTTGTATTTAACTTCAAGTGTTTCTCTATTGTATCGTTTTCCATGACATACTTCACAAGGGACATACACATCTGGTAAAAAGTGCATCTCAATCTTGATGATCCCATCTCCTGCACAGGCTTCGCATCGCCCGCCTTTCTTGTTGAAACTGAATCTTCCTTTATTGTATCCTTTTGCTTTTGCATCTTTTGTCATCGCAAACAGATCTCTGATCTGATCAAAGACTCCTGTGTAAGTTGCAGGATTGGATCTTGGTGTTCTTCCGATCGGTGACTGGTCGATCGCTATAATCTTATCTAACTGGTCAAATCCTTCGATGTCTTTGTGTAGTCCTGGTTTCGTCTTAGCCCTGTTTAGTTCTTTTGCCAGACGTTTGTATAAAATCTGATTGACTAAAGAACTCTTTCCTGATCCAGAAACTCCTGTTACACAAGTGAAAATTCCAAGTGGGATTTCTACATCAATATTCTTCAAATTATTCTCCTGTGCCCCGACTACTTTTAGGAACCCTGATGGTTTTCTTCTGACTTGTGGTACTGGAATCTTGATCTTTCCGCTTAAATAAGCTCCTGTGATGGATTTCTTATTCTTCATGATCTGTTTTGCAGTTCCCGTTGCAACAACTTCTCCACCATATTCTCCTGCTTTCGGTCCGATATCTACAATATAATCTGCTGCCAGCATCGTATCTTCATCATGCTCTACAACGATCAGTGTATTTCCTAAATCCCTTAGATTCTTAAGTGTACGAATCAGTTTGTCATTATCTCTCTGGTGAAGTCCGATACTTGGCTCATCTAAGATATAAGCTACTCCAACTAATCCAGAACCGATCTGTGTTGCCAGACGGATTCGCTGTGCTTCTCCACCAGATAATGTTCCAGTAGCTCTTGATAATGTCAGATAATCCAGCCCCACATCATTTAAGAATCCAATCCTTGCTTTGATCTCTTTTAAAACCTGTTCTCCGATCAGTTTCTGGCGTTCACTCAATTCCATCGTCTCTAAAAATGAAACCATTTCCCCGACTGACATATCACACATCTCGGCAATATTCTTATCTGCAACCGTTACCGCCAGTGATTCCTGCTTTAATCGCTGTCCATGACATTCATCGCAAGGTGTGATCGTCATAAATGTCTCGTATTCTACTTTCATATTCTGAGATGCCTCACGATATCTTCTTCCAACATTCTTGATGATTCCTTCAAATGCCACATCATAGACACCTTCGCCTCTCTGCCCTTTATAATAAACTTTGACTTCTCTGCCACCAGTTCCATATAATAAAACGTCTTTTACTTCCTGTGGATAATCTTTAAATGGTGTTTCCAGATCAAAATGATATTCCCTTGCGAGTGCATCTAAGATTGCTCTTGTATAACTCTTCTTATCCGTTGATGACTGCCATCCAAAGACCTGGATCGCCCCTTCTGCAATACTTAACTTCTGGTCAGGGATCATTAAATCCATATCAAATTCCATCTTATATCCAAGTCCATGGCATACCGGACAAGCTCCAAATGGATTATTGAAAGAAAAGCTTCTTGGCTCTACTTCATCAATACTGATATCACAGTCAGGGCAGGAAAAACTCTGGCTAAAATTCAAAGTTTCTCCACCGATCACATCAACCATCATCAATCCATCGGCTAGATTTAAGATTGTCTCGATAGAATCTGTTAATCGTTTTTCAATCCCAGGTTTGACCACTAAACGATCCACCACGATTTCAATGTTATGTTTCTTATTTTTCTCCATTGGAATGTCCTCTGACAGATCATAAACATTGCCATCGACTCTGACACGAACATATCCACTTTTCTTCGCATTCTGGAAAACCTTAGCATGTTCTCCTTTTCTTCCACGAACGATCGGTGCCAGAAGCTGAATCCTTGTACGTTCTTCTAACTGCATCAGACGATCTACCATCTGATCTACGGTCTGCTTACTGATCGGTTTCCCACACTTTGGACAATGTGGGATTCCGACTCTTGCGTACAGTAATCGAAAATAATCATAAATCTCTGTCACAGTTCCTACTGTAGATCTTGGGTTTCTGTTTGTTGACTTCTGATCAATAGAAATCGCTGGAGATAATCCCTCAATGCTGTCTACATCCGGTTTCTCCATCTGCCCCAAGAACTGTCTTGCATAAGAAGATAAAGATTCCATATATCTTCTCTGCCCTTCTGCATAAATCGTGTCAAATGCCAGAGAAGATTTTCCAGAACCACTCAGTCCTGTAAATACAACAAACTGGTTTCTCGGCACTTCCAGATCTATATTCTTTAAGTTATTTTCTCTCGCACCTTTGATGCGGATCATCTCTTTCTTCATTGATAAGCTCCTAATTCTAATCTATCATCAGTTTTAGTATTTCTTCTTTTAATCGTCATATTCCTGATATGCGATCTTGAATTCTTTTAATTCATCTCTAAGCTGTGCAGCCAATTCGAAGTTTAATTCTGCTGCTGCCTGATTCATCTTCTTACTTAACCGCTCGATCACTTCTTTTAATTCTTTCTTAGACATGGATTCCATATCTTTTTCATATCCACCTGTTTCCTCTTCATGTTCATCAGATATCTTGATCAGATCTCTGATATCTTTCTTGATCGTCTGTGGCGTAATTCCATGCTCTTTGTTATATTCATCCTGAATCTCACGTCTTCGTTCTGTCTCCGTGATCGCTGCATGCATGGAATCTGTCATATGATCTGCATACATAATAACATGTCCTTCACTGTTACGTGCTGCACGCCCGATCGTCTGCACAAGAGATGTCTCAGAACGCAAGAATCCCTCTTTATCTGCATCAAGAATTGCAACCAATGTAATCTCTGGAATATCCAGGCCTTCTCTTAACAAGTTGATTCCAACCAATACATCAAAAACTCCCATTCTCAAATCTCTCACGATCTCAATTCGCTCTAATGTATCAATATCTGAATGTAGATATTTTACCCGGATACCAACTTCACGCATATAATCAGTTAATTCTTCCGCCATTCGCTTGGTCAGTGTTGTGACAAGTACTTTATTGCCTTTGTCTGTCTCTTTATGAATCTCTCCTAACAGATCATCAATTTGTCCTTCCACCGGACGTACATCGATTGCTGGGTCTAGTAAACCTGTTGGTCTGATGATCTGTTCTGCCCTTAATAATTCATGCTCTTCTTCGTATTTACCAGGTGTTGCAGATACAAATAACATCTGATCGATCTTCTGTTCAAATTCACCAAATTCCAAAGGACGGTTATCTTTCGCAGAAGGCAAACGAAATCCAAAATCTACTAACGTTGACTTTCTGGACTGATCTCCTGCATACATTCCACCGATCTGTGGTACAGTGATATGCGACTCATCAATGATCATCAAAAAGTCATCCCCAAAGAAATCAATTAACGTACTTGGCGGCTGTCCTGGTTCTAATCCTGCTAAATGTCTGGAGTAGTTCTCAATCCCAGAACAAAATCCTGTTTCTCTTAACATTTCAATATCAAAATTCGTTCGCTCTGCAATTCTCTGTGCTTCGATCAGCTGATCATGTTCTTTAAAATATGTCACCTGCTCAGCAAGTTCTTCCTTGATCCCTTTGATCGCACGTTCAATCTGTTCCTGTGGTACAACATAATGTGATGCCGGGAATATTGCCACGAAATTCAAGCTTCTCTTTACTTCACCTGTTAAAACATCAAATTCTATGATACGATCGATCTCATCTCCAAAAAATTCAACTCTGACTGCATCTTCAAATGTAGAAACCGGAAGGATCTCCAACACATCCCCTTTAACTCTGAAAGTACCTCTCTTAAAGTCAAGTTCGCTTCTTACATACTGAATATTAATCAGGTCATCGATCACCTCGTCCCTGTCCTTTATCATCCCTGGTCTCAAAGAGATCATCATCTCTGAATAGCTTTCTTTGCTACCAATTCCATAAATGCAGGAAACACTAGATACAACGATCACATCTTTTCTCTCGATCAATGCTGCTGTCGCGCTATGTCGTAATTTGTCAATCTCATCATTGACCGATGAATCCTTCTCTATATAAGTATCGGTAGATGGAACATAGGCCTCTGGCTGATAATAATCATAATAGGAGACAAAATATTCCACGGCGTTATGTGGAAAAAACGCCTTAAACTCACTATATAACTGTGCTGCTAACGTCTTATTATGTGCCAAGATCAATGTCGGTTTATTCAAATTCTGTATAATATTCGCCATTGTAAATGTCTTACCTGAACCAGTCACTCCAAGAAGCGTCTCAAACTGATTCCCATCTTGAAATCCTTTGGTCAGCTTCTCGATCGCCTGTGGCTGATCCCCAGTTGGCTCATATTCTGATACTAATTCAAAATGATCCATATAACTTCTCCCTTATGAAATATCTCTTATCTTTTCATCTATGCATGATTCTGACTGCTCCCACGGGCAAGCCCGTGGGGTTCTGATTGCCAAGTGTAGCTTGTAATCGTACACCATTTTCAGGCTTTGGAGTTACAAGTGTAAATCTGTTTGAATCAGGACTTTTATTACCAAGCAGTCCTACGACCACATTAGCGGTAAATTTCTGTCTTACGACAAGGAAGTACAGTCAATCTCCCTAACATTTAGTTGTTAAGCTACTTTAATTCCACTGTTTAGTATTTTGATATGATTAGCCTTAATCCATGCAATTAGGGCTTTTTCTTTGTCATAGCACCTGCCGAAATCTGTAATACATTTATCTTTGTCTATATCCTGCGTTCTGTAGTCGTAACAATAGAGCAAAAATGATGAATACCAATCTCTTTGTACCAATGTTCCGTCTCGAAGTCTGTAGAGCCTATCAGACAGCTTTTTCTTAATGTAGTCATCTGCCGTGTGGTCGTATTGGCTTGCCCTATAATTATTCGGAACTTCTATATATGCGCCGCCTGTGACTTTGAATTTCTTTTCAATAGTAGTTTGAAATCCAGACGGACAACGATTCTTTATAGATTTGCCAAAGCGCTTTTTCTTATTAAATTTGCCTTTGCTATTAACAGTAGTCTTCTTAGCCCGTTTCATCAGCTTGCTTGCATTTTTAGGTTCTGTGACGAATGTATCTCCAAGACTTCGCAGATAGTTAGCATCTTCGTTTATTGCAAGCTGTCTATTTACTGCATTTATACGGCATAATTCAGTGTGTTTGGCTTTCAGCTTCTTGTAGCGATCAGAATATTTCCAAGTCTTTTTACCTTTCTTGATAGTGCCGTCAGGATTGTAATTCTGTGGATTGGTTGCCCGTCTACTCCTGTCCATAGCACGATAATATAAGCGTTCCTTGCGTTCAGAAGTCTGTATGCTGTTGCCACGCTCTGAAAGGTTCTTCAGTCCGACTTCAGTATCAGAAGTATAGGCAACTGTCTGCGTTCCTATATCAGCACCTATCATGCCTTTACCGTATTTATGTCTTGGATTGCCGAATCTATCATATTTAGACTTAGCTTTGCCTTCTATTGTCAGATGCAGATATACTCTGTACTTACCTCTTATCAACCTTGGAACAAGAGTAGCATAGCAAGGTCTATAAGTATCTATACAACAGGCTTCTTCTATAAGCGTATTGACAGCATCAGCATCCATCTTGTCAGGATTCTCAAGATAAGACAAAACGGCGTTAACTTCATCAGACTGAAACCTGTCGTTGACTTGAATCCCGAATTGCATCTTTCTAAGTTTGAATCGAAGTTTCCCATCCTCAACAAACATCGGAATACCACGATTTATCTGTTTTGCTCTGATGCATGGTAATTCTCCGTATTTTGAGAAATGTGTGGTCTTACCGTTATCATAAAGGCATTTTTCCATACCTCGCCATATATCTTCGGCTTTTGTGAGAGCAAACACCGCATCTATACTGTATTTCTTGCCTATAGGAATCATAGATGTCCTGCAAAAATCCCATGTAACATCATAAGATTTCTGCATATCATTGAGCTGATTAGCGAGAGCTTTACGTTTGTCCTTATCCTCAGTATTGCCGTACAGTTTTAGTAGTTTACGATATTTCTTGGTACGCATGAGTTGGTCGTAATTCTTTCTCATAAGACGAACAAGCTCGTTGCCAGCTTTGCGGATTTTATCAGAAAGAGCCACGACTTTCAGGACATCAGGATAAGGCATATCAGTTTCTACAACTAAGATATGCCTGTCAGAAAGTTTATGATATTGTTTCAGAAGTTTCTTGTATTCTTCGTCACTCATGATCTTTCTGTTCCTCGATGTATTTCTTTACTGCAGCTTCACTTATATGACCTACGGTAGATACAAAATATCCTCTTGACCATAATACTCCACAACGAGAGTAGAACTGTTTTAATTGTGGATATGCCTTGAACATTTCAATTGCACTGATACTTTTCAATGTTCTTCTGCATTAT
Organism: Clostridiales bacterium; assembly: GCA_019423795.1. GTDB lineage: Bacteria > Bacillota > Clostridia > Lachnospirales > Lachnospiraceae > Anaerostipes. Next base: position 654 of record JAHZAT010000009.1, on the reverse strand, counting down.
TACAGATCTTGTCAAATATATTGATACAGACCTGTTTTTCTTCTGTTAATCCACTTAAAACATTTTTTGCAAACTGTTTTTGTGCGTTATGTCCTGCTTCTATGATCAGTTCTGCCTTATCTAACAAAATAATTTCAATATGCTTTTTATTGTCTTTACTTTGTATTTTTTCAACAAGTCCTTTGTTTTCCAATTTCTTTAACGAAGTTGAAACATGGGATATTGTTGATTTTCTGATCTTTACTATTTCTGCTTTGTCAACCATTTATGACATTATACCCAGTGAAGTGAACTACATCGGTAATTGAATTACCGAGCATCAGATATATATGGCTTCGCCATACAGATTCTGGGTGCGTCCATGACACCTTTACTGCTACCTTTTTGAGGTTACACAGCTACTTTTATGATCAGGAATGAATTAAATTTTCCTTCATACACATAGTGTACCACATCTCCAAGAAAAGAACAAGTGTTCTATTTAAAAATTCAAAAAAGAGGAGACGTTAAAGTCTCCAATGTAACCTGTGGTTACGCGCTTTCATCTGCGGCAATTGAATTACCGAGGATTCCCGCTTTTTATATAAAAAAATTTAGAAACATTCCCCACCGGGTGCACATTAAATAAAGAAACGCTAGTTTTAACAACTGTCT
>JAHZAT010000089.1 GCA_019423795.1 Clostridiales bacterium | reverse complement strand
GGAAAGCTGATAAATCCAAGCTTTCTTGTGCAATTTTAATAAAAATATACAGAGAGGTTTGCATTATTTAGTCTCCTAACCATGGAATCCATCTCTCTATTTTTACAAATAGGATGTAAATAATACTCCCACACTATCCACATCCTTATTTATTACTTCCAAAGCTTCTCTGTATAAACTCCATTCTGAATTAATTCAGAAAAAGCCTTTTGAACAATTTCTTTATCTTCTTTATATGTAACTCCAAACCAACGATCCTGTGTCTCTAACACTTTTACATTGGCTCTTTTCTCTTTTAACAGTTTGTCCACAATATTCGGCAACAAATATTCACTCTTTAAATCTCCCTCTTTCACATTGGCAAGAAAATCTTTGAAATCTTCTGCTAAATAATCTATAAATTCTGGATATCCTGCCCACATGTTCATAGATACTTTATCTTCCGGACTAATCCATTCTTGTACTACAGGATCGTCGCATTTGATTTTTCCGTCTTCTCCCATTTCTATTCCTGTTGTTTCATGTACTTGACTTAATAAGCCATTCTCGTCAACCACACTCACACCTCTAGTCACGGTACCATTATCACTTAATGTATTCTTTAAGATAAATCCACCCATACCCATTGTAAACTCTCTACCTAAATCTTCTCCGTTTACTAAGAAATCATGCAGTTTCACAAATGCTTCTTTGCCATAATAATCATCTGCATTAATAATTACAAATGGTTCTTTCACAACATCCTTACAACATAGTACTGCCTGTCCTGTTCCCCATGGCTTTGTTCTTCCTTCTGGTAATTTAAATCCTTCTGGAAGATCATTAAGTTCCTGAAATACATATTCAACGTCAATTTGTTTTTTTATTCTGCTTCCGATAACTTCCTCAAACTCTTCAAAAATATCTTTACGAATAATAAAAACTACTTTATTGAACCCTGCTTCTTTTGCATCGTAAATAGAGTAATCCATAATAATTTCTCCATTTGGCCCCATCTTTGCCAATTGTTTAATCCCTTCTCCAAATCTGGAACCAATCCCCGCTGCCATAATAATTAATGTTGTATCCATCATATCCTCCTTCCTGTATCTTCTCAAATCCTAAACTCTATAATTCTTTTTCGCACATATCAAGTGAAGCTGCAATCACCGCATCCATATCGTAATATTTGTACTCACCAAGTCTTCCGCCAAAGATGATATTTTCTTCTTTCTCAGCCAGTTTTTTGTATTCTTCATATAATCTGCCATTTTTCTCATCATTGACTGGATAATATGGTTCATCTCCTAATTTCCACTCTGAACTGTATTCTCGGCTGATCACTGTCTTTGGAAGATCCTTTCCTTCTTCATCTTTTCCAAATTCAAACCACTTATGCTCAATGATTCTCGTCCATGGTGTTTCGACATCCGTGTAGTTTACGGCTGCATTTCCCTGAAAGTTTGGCTGGTCTAAAACTTCTGTTTCAAATCTTACGGATCGGTATTCTAATGCTCCTAATTTATAATCAAAATATGCATCGATTGGTCCGGTATAAATAACTTTCTCTGCCAATGCATCCAGTTCTTCTTTATTCTCAAAGTAATCTGTGTTCAAACGTACTTCTACATCTCCTAACATATTGGCTACCATCTTTGTATATCCGCCAACCGGAATTCCCTGATATAAGGCATTGAAATAATTATTATCAAATGTCAGACGTACTGGAAGTCTTTTGATGATAAAGGAAGGAAGTTCTGTACATGGTCTTCCCCATTGTTTTTCTGTATATCCTTTGATCAGTTTTTCGTAAATATCTGTTCCGACCAGACTGATTGCCTGTTCTTCTAAGTTCTTTGGCTCTGTGATCCCTGCTTCTTTTTTCTGCTGTTTGATCTTATCTGCCGCTTCCTGTGGTGTGATTACTCCCCACATCTTATTAAATGTATACATATTAAACGGAAGAGAATATAATTCTCCCTTATAATTTGCAACTGGTGAATTTGTAAAACGATTAAATTCTGCAAACTTTGTGATATAATTCCATACTTTTTTATTGTTTGTATGGAAAATGTGTGCTCCATATTTATGCACATGGACCTTCTCCATATCCTCTGTATATACATTTCCTGCAATATTCGGACGTTTATCAATTACTAACACTTTCTTTCCTTTTGTAGCTGCCTGCTGTGCAAAAACAGCTCCGTAAAGTCCAGAACCTACGATCAAATAATCATATTGTTTCATTTGTTACTTTCCTTTCTTTTTGAGAAAACTCTTCTTAAGTATCCCATCAACTACATAATTTTGTGCAAATGTCTCTTTCGTCAGCAATAAAATTATGCCATAAATCCCAAAGAAGCTGATACCTGCTACTACTAATTTTAAAAATACCATATCAACAAATCCACTGCACTTTATAGATATAATATTTGCCAAAACCAACGCTACCAACACTTTCCAGTATTGAACCTGTTTTGCTATCTTAAAAAACAAATCTTTCAAATACATAATCTGTATAATTAACACAACAAATTCCGCAACTAACGTACCCAGTGATGCTCCTGCTGCTCCCATCTTAGGAATAAAGATAATATTTAAAATCAAATCTGCCACTGCGCCTGCAACAACAGAGTAAACCAACTGTTTTTCTTTATTCAATGGTGTTAATACCTGAATTCCCAATAAATTTGATAATCCAATCAAAACAATTGTTGGTGCAATAATCTGCATCGCCAATGTTGCTCCAATAAACTCTTTTCCTGAAAGAAATACTAAGCAATCTCTTGCATAAAAAATTGTGAATAACATTAACGGCAAAGCAATAACAATAACAAAATTATATGCTTTCCTTATCAATGTCTGGAATTCTTCTTTTCTTCCTTCCATAATATAATAGGATAGTCTAGGCAATAAAACCGCCCCTAGGGATGTTACCAAGCTTGTTAAAATAGTCTTTACCTTTACTGCTGCTGCATACAATCCAACATCTACATCCGTTTTTATAAAACCAAGCATGACATTATCCAGATTGGTATAAATATTTACCGCAACAACCTGGGCAAATAATATTAAAATCGGCTTTAAATGCTGTTTAATATCATAATTCCCTACTGACTTTAATGATACATATTTTCTGAGATTGATGAAATTTAACACGTTAGAACCCGCAGAAGCTAAAATTGATGTCACACCATAAAACACATAATCATCTGGACTATGTATGAACATGAACATCAAAATAACACCTACAAATTTTAAAAATATCGAACGTTTTGCTATGTAACCGTATTGCTCTAATCCTTGATACAGCCAATTAACCCCTAATGGATCTAGTAAAATTGATACTCCTACCACAAGAAATAAAGTTCGATCAGATTGAAATCTTGGAACGAATAAAATTGCTAATATGTATACAATAGATACTAGTAACATCATAAACAAATGAATGCTTAAAATTTCCTGTGTTGTTCTATTCAACTTTTCCTGGTCATCTCTTACTTTCGCTGTTGTCCGAATTCCGTATGTAGGAATTCCTAATGCTGCTACCATTGTAAAATAGCTTACTACAGATATTGCGAAAGAAACTTTTCCTGTTCCTGAAGCTCCTAAAACTCTGGATACATATGGAAACGTAATCAACGGAAAAATAAAATTTGATGCGGTTAATATGAAGTTCATTATGAAATTGAATTTTACTGATTTAATTTTCATGATAATGCTTCCTGTATTGCTTTTTTTAGATAATAACCATTTCTTACTCTTTCAGAACATTTCTTTGCATTTTTACGCATTAAATTATACTCATCTTTAGAAACATCTTTCAGTTTTTCGTTTATTTCATCTAAAGATGATACTGTTATCCCAACTCTATTCTTTCTTACATATTGCGCAATTGCTGCTTTATTCCATGTAATGACAGGAATTCCACATGCAAGATATAATGATGTTTTATGAGGATTATTAATTCTTAAATAATCCCCAAATATTCCACTACATGTTTTTGCTGTATCTCCATCCCATACTAAGCCATATGCACCTTTTAAATGCCATGGTAATTCATCTGAAGGATAGGACCCATGATACTTAATTTTATTATCTGTCACTCCTGTATAATTAATTCCATATAAATCAAATTTAACATCATGTGGTAATTCGTATACATAGCCAACTTTATATGAACTTAAATTACCAGCAATAATAATATTATTTTCTTTTGACTTTGTATTTCCAGGTAATTCATTTCCTTCTTTAATTAAATAGTCAAACATTTTTAATGTTACCATTGAATCTTCAGAAATGCCTTTCTTCATCAAAACTTTTTTCATTGATTGATTATGTACAACAATTTTTGAAAATTGCTTTAATGTAGGTATTTCCTCAATATATAAGCGAATTTTTCGTTTTTTAGAAATTGTATTATCCTTGGTTATTCTTAACGTTTCTAAATCATGAATAACAGCAATTGTTTTAATATTTTTCTTCTTTAAATTCTTTAACAAATGAGATGCAAATATAAATCCTTCTTGCAGTGGAAACTGTATAATTAATACATCTCCTTCTTTTAATTTATCTAAGGACTTTTTCCAAATTTGATATAAATGATAATGTGAAAACAACTTTTTTAAAATACTATTTTCATTTAAATTTTTCTTAATTTTAATCTTTATATCTTTCGCTTTCCAATCATATAATATATCTTCTACATCAATTCTTGCTTTCCCTGCGGCTGTAAATTCACTTTCTCCTGAACAAATATGCTCTTTTACAATATATATTTTTTCTTTCATAACTGTTCTCCATATCCATTTGTGGAATTTTTTATTACCAAAATCAATTATTTATTTTTAAATTATCATTTCAAAGCGAATAAATTGTTTTTTTCTTAGTGCACTTTCTACTTTACTCATATTAGCATTTTTTGTATGAAAACCTTTAAAATAATCATCCATCAATTTTGTAATTAAAACAAATTCAGATTCGCGTACTTTCCTCTTTTGTTTTCGTATCCGCCATGCATTCATTATACTCTGTTGTAATAAATACTCATATGCTTTTTGATCATAGTGAACCTTGAATTTAGGAAATTCTTTTAGGCATTGTTCTGTAATCCAATAACTATCTATGGATTTTTCACTATACACTGCTTTTGATGTGATGCCTTCTGAATTTAATCTGTATCCATACACAATGTTATCAATTGAAATACATTTAAATGGCAATGCAGCAAGTATAAATGAAATCGGCGTATCCTCAAACCAATATCCGTCTGGAAATTGAAAGTTTTCTAACACTGAATATTTATAAAGCTTTCCCCATGGATAGCCTGATATGTATCCCTGACTTCCGGATTCTTTTCCACTTTCTTTTACTCTGTGCTCTTTCTTTTTCTCATTCGTAAATGTATACCAACTTCCTTGTAAAATATCCGCATCATATTCATACGCAGTATCTAACATAACTTCAATAGTATCTTGAGGTAATACATCATCCGCATCCAAAAAAATAATATATTTTCCTCTTATAAAACTCAATGCAGTATTTCTTGCTCCTGAATATCCTTTGTTATCTTGATTTATAATTTCAATATCAATTTGATTTCCTTTATACAATTTTTTTAAATTTTCTAGAATTATACTTGTTTGATCAGTTGATCCATCATTAACAACGGTAGCTAATACACTATATTCTGAGACTTGGATAAAAACAGATTCCAAACATTCTTTTATATATTTTTCTGCATTATATGCTGGGATAATAATATGTAAATCATATTGAATAGCAAGCTTATTTTTTGTATAACAAGTTCCTTTTGGTTTGGGATTGGTTTCTTGTAAACATTTTCTTGCTTCATCAAAACTTAATCTTGACTGTACTCGAACAAAATTTCCAAACACAGAATTTACAGCCTTAATGATTTTTTTAATCATTTCTTACCTTTTCCTTTGATTCTATTTTTTATCTTTTTCTTAATAGTTTCATAATCTCCTGTACTAATCCACTCCCAATAATATGACAGACTAGTATATAATTTTGCTATACATTCCCCTAGTCTTCCTCGTAATGTTTTTTGAATTTTCACACAAACATCTCTTCTTTTTTGCATTTTACTATCAAGCCATGATGCATCATACCAATGTATTGATCTTGAATTATCCGTAATATTTAACTCTCCAATATTATAGTCATATGGGCAAAAATAATCAGAAGGATATATCTGCATTCCCTCTATGATCTCATATTTTTGTTCATTGGAAAGCCCATATTTTCTTAGTATATTGGTTACTTTTTCTACTACTGTTTCCATTTTTTCTACTTGCTCGAAGTGAGCCTGCTCATAATGTTCAACTATTTCTTTTATTATCGGCATTTTAGGTTCTGCTGCCAATCCAAGACCAGCATTAACTGGAAATGCATTTGCAATTCTTTCACGACCAATAAATGCACCTTTCTGTAATATATCATCCATACTTTTAATGACTTCTACATCTGTATCAAAATAAACTCCACCATGCTCATATAAAATTTTAAATCTGGCATAATCACTTACAAAAGCCCATTTTTTAGCATCATACGCTTCTCTGCAATAATCACATGAAAATAAATCAAAATTGCTTTCATTCCATTCGATTATTTCATAATCTGGAAAATATTTTTTCCAACTATTAATACATTTAACAGCAATATTAGGCAGTGGATTCCCACCGAACCAACAATAATGAATGACTTTCGGTATCATTTAAATACTCCTTTTATTCTTTCTGCTTTAATTTATCCGTACCTATCAAAGTACTTGCAAACAATAACGTAAAGTTTGATGTGGCTGAAACCATCATTCCTTCATATACCATCCAAAATAAAATCAAAATACAAATAGTCGTTAAAACCACATCTTTTTTCTCTATACATTTCATAATCGCCTTTTGCTGAAATCCTGCAATTATAAGTGATCCCAAAATACCATAATGAATCAAGATATAAACAAATCCATTGTCTAACGCATAATATTGATTATCCAATGCAATCAGTGAAAGATCAACCTTTTGTCCAATCAATGTTACCGGATAATACGCAAGGTTCATTGCTGATAATAAAATACGTCCATTCATCAATTTATCAACCACATCAACAACTCTTGGCATCATCTCTTTTGCACGTAAAAATATAAGTCCAAATATAATTATCAACAAAATACTCTGAAAATATTTCGCTACTTTTAATATTACTTTATCCATATTTTTAACATATTTACACAGTAATAAAATAAACACTAATGCAGTCATCAATAACAAACTTGTTCTCGCTCTCGAAAAATAGAAAATCAACAAATCTGCTATAACTGCAATTACAAAATGTATTTTTTTTAAATTATTTCTACAGATAGCAAACATAAGAAATATTAATATTCCTGCACTTCCTGCAAATGTATTAGCATGCCCATATCCAAATAGAACACCTTTATCCGCAGACGTTAAAGCTATCGATCCTTTCTTTAATACCCCGACTAAAGATAATAAAACCACGGATATAAACACAACAAATCTTATTGAAAAAATCATTTTCAAGATATCATCTATATTCAGTTTCCATGCAAGTACAACTAATAATATACTCGCAAACATATCTGTATTTCCGCTTATAATATAACTCATCACTGCCAATAACAAAATACCAACATGAGCTAATAGCTCTTTTATTGAATATCTTCTTACTAAAATGCATAATATTGAAAAAGCTATCGTCCCAACTAAGCAAAAACTATGTAAAGAATCTTTAAAAACTTCATTTACTGTTGTATTATATATAGCTGCATCTATAATAAGCAAAAACAATATGCATTTATAAGCAAATTCTGGCAGTTCCATTTTCTTCATTAGCTTCACCCCTATCATTTCTTTAGTATGTAGTCTCGAACAGAAATTGCTTTATAATTAATCACATCATTTTTATCATAATAATAAAACTCATCCATACTTCTTTTTGCATTTCTATCAGCCATGCCCTTATTAACTTTTTCTTCAAAATGCTTTTTATTTTTCACAAAATAATGATACAATCTGATCTTTTTTTTCTTTGGAAGTTCATTTCTAGGTTGAACTATTTTCTTTCCATCTAGATTTATCTTTTTATAACCAAATGCTTGTAATGGAAGATGTGGATTAACCCAACCTATTATTTTAGATGGAATCACACATGATTTAACCAATTGATTCCATTCAAATTCATCTCGTGCACAGTGCGTAAATGCATTTATTACACCATCTTCCGGATCTTCTACTAAATTTGATGATCCAAAAATAAGCCAATTAATACCTAAACAAGCTATTTTTTTCTGTCTTTTAAATACACTATCTAAAATTTGATACAATGATTTCCCTTTTAACAAATCATCAGCAATTAAAAATTCATCTGCATCAAAAAACATAATATATTTATATTTTTTTGCATATTTTTTACAAGCGTGATTGTAAGCATCTATTTGTCTCTTTTTCCCATGCCATGGTATGTACGTCACATTCCTATATTTTTTTACAATTGAAGCTGTTCCATCATCTGAATCGTTATCATATATAATAAGATCACAATCCAGCGCTGTATAATATTCTATATACTCTTTAATGTATTTCCCTTCATTTTTTATTATCAAAGCCACTGCACATCTCTCTGATTTAGTGTTTATAAACATCGCTTTAATAGATGCATAAACATACCGTATAATCCCTGCAGGAATTAAAATAATAGATAATATTTTTCTCAGCTTCTCATTATTACTTTTTCCTCTAAAATAAATCATTACATCTAATGAATAAACGCAACTTTGTAAAAATCTCATCATAATTTATAAATATATCCCTCTCTCTTTCGCTTTGTTTTAATTATCCAATATATTTTTCATCCTAAGCATTATAATTATTAATAAATAGAATCTAACCTTCAAAAGATATAACAACAAGTAATGATCTCTTTGTAAATTTTCTTTGATATTATTAAGATATTTTATATTAGCAATAAACATCTTATCTTGACGAATCTTCTTTAAATATTTTCTTTGTTCGCCATAAGAATTCCATTTATTGTACCTAGATTGAGTTATAGCTCTTCCTGTTGTCTGAAATACTTTAATAGCAAATAACTTATTGAAGCTTTTCAAATTCCAAGCTTTTTTTTCTTTTATTATTTCTTCGAATATTTTTTTAAATGTAAAATAATAATCTTTATCAAATTTTGTTGTCATACCAGAATCACATCTATAATCATACAATGCTTCATTTAAGTATACAAAAGTATCTGCATTCGTAAAAAATTCTACAGATTGTAAAGTATCTTCACCTGTGCTCATTCTTCCGTATTTTTTATAATCCAAGTCTGGATTAATACACGATGTCTTACAAATTTTTCCCCAGACACTAACTACACTATGCCCCGTCATAAATTCACGTAATACATTCTCTCTAGGTATTAAACTATCATGTTTGTTTGAAAAAATGTTTTCAAACTCAATCGTTTTTTCTTTTCCATCATATCTGTTATGATTTATAAATATTATATCCGGATTTTTATATTTCAAGATAATATTTTTTACAGATTTTAACATTCCTTTTTCTAATAAATCATCTGAATCACAATTTATAACATAATCCCCAGATACCCTTTTAAATCCAAAACGCCTAGTTGCCAACAGCCCCTCATTAGGCTTATGAAATACTTTAACAATATCTGGATATCTATCTTTATATGTATCGCATATCCTTCCACTCGTATCAGTTGAACCATCATCAATCAAAAGTATTTCACAATCATTTTCTATTGTCTCAACCTGTAAAAGTATTGATTGCATACATTCATTTAAATATTTTTCAACGTTATATACGGGAATAACAATACTAAACAACATACTCTTTCACCTTAATCTTTCCTATAATTTATTTAACATAATTTTAATAAAATATGTTAAATTCAAGCCTTTATTACAAAAATTTATATAATGTTTATTCAATAATTTTTTGCGACATTTTATATTATTTTTATAATTACAAATATAATAAATTACTCGTTTATATTCCGGAATAATACTCTTTCCATATCCCTTCTTCAATTCCAACATCTGCTCTTCAACTTTATATTCCTCTATGTATTGTCTAACCTGTTTTAAATTAGATTTTATACCTTTTCCTAATCCTACAGTGTTATTACTATGTTGCCTGTAGTTCATATGTGGTTTTGGATCTACTATAACCTCTCCTCCCATTGCCAAGCAAACCTTTAGAACCCATGTATCATGCATCAACATATACTCTGGCTTATATTCTAAAACTTTATTTAATAATTCCGTATTAAAAACTGCTGTACATCCTGCTATATCAGATAATACAAATCTCGTTCTTAAATTACGATACTCATTGAGACTATGATCTGATAGAAAATTCATATGTTCATCAACTAATCTTTGCCCACAATAATAAAGTGCTGGGTTTGATTGACTACATTTATCTTCTAGTTCTTCTACCGCTATACATAATTTATCATTATCCCACACATCATCCTGATCACAAAATGCTATATATTCAGTATCTTTTTGAGCTGCATGTTCCATCAAATCATAAAAACCATATTGAACATTTAAATGTTTTCCTGTGTACCAATCTAATTTTCCTTGTTTTTTCCACTTATTCAATACATTTATCGTATTATCAGTTGAACCATCATCTCTAACTAAAATTTCCAATTCAACATTTTTTTGATCTATCAAACTTTGAATCTGTTCATCTAAATATCGTGCTCCGTTATAGGTAGCCATTAACACAAGTACCTTTTTCATGAATCTTCCCCTGCTCATTTCTATTGAAACATATCTTCTACAATATTTTCTAATTTTTCATTAAATCTTGTATTGTTATTTTCAAGTGATGTAGTCATCTTAACTGTGATTTTATCGTATTTTAAAATTGCCTTTTCCAGATTCTTTATATTTTTTACAACTATGATATTCCCATATCTTTCTTTTACAGCTGTAGCAAACTCTACTTGATGATTATTCACATGCTCATTATATTTTTTCTGTCGTGGCACAACAATTGGAATTTTTCCTATCTGCAGTGGCATAATAAAACTAGAAGGTCCTCCATGTGTAATAACAATGTCTGCTTTTTCTACATTTTCTAACATTTGATCATACGGAAGTAATTCTGACCATTCACAGTGTTTCGGTTCATAAGTGCAATAACCCGTCTGCATAATAACTTCATCTTTGATGATTCCATTTCCTTTTAATCTGTCAATTTCTTCGATCAGACGATTAAATTGTTGTTCGTGTGTTCCTACTGTTACAAATATCAAAAGAATACCTCCTAGAAAATGCTTCCTAAATTAATTGCCTTTGGATAAACTTTTTTCATTTCATCCCATTGCACAATAAACTTATCAACAATCGGATAAACAAGTTTTCCTGTTAATGTCGGTTTGTCAATTCGATCAAACACTTCAATATAAATTAATTTCTTTCCCATTAATTTTGCAATATAGAAAAATGGCACTGCAACTGCTGCCCCTGATGATATCACAAGATCTGGTTTTTCTTTTCTCAAAACTCTTAGTGCTACAAACGTATTTTTTATTAAATTTTTAATATTCCTGTTTGTCGGAAAATAACATGGATATACTTTTTCCCCTTTTAACATACTCTTCGCATCTTCTTTATCGAATGTAACCCAGAATCGTTTTTTATTTTCCCAGAAAGGCTTTAACATATATAAATGTGTTAAATGTCCTCCACTAGACCCAACTAAACATACCTTCATATTTCTACCTCGTTTACTATCTTGCTCCATCACTATGCAACACAACTTGAACTGTCTTCAAAATAATCTCAATATCTCTCTTCAAAGACCAGTTCTTAATATATTCTACATCCATAGAAACAATTTCTTCAAAGTCCGTAATATCACTACGTCCACTTACCTGCCATACTCCAGTTAATCCAGGAGTCATACTTAATCGACGTTTGTGATATCCTTCATACTGCTCAAATTCATCCACCGTTGGCGGTCTTGTCCCAACAAGGCTCATATCACCTTTTAATACATTCCAAAACTGCGGCAATTCATCCAAGCTTGTCTTACGAATAAACTTCCCTATCTTTGTAATTCTTGGATCATCTGTCATCTTAAACATCAGACCATCCATCTCATTTTGTTCCATCAGCTCTTTTTTTCGTTCCTCTGCATCTGCATACATAGACCGAAATTTATAAATTTTAAAAATACGTCCATTCCGCCCAACTCTCTTCTGTGAAAAGAATAGTGGCCCTGGTGATTCTAATTTAATCATTGGTCCTAAGACAATCGTTACAACTGCTGTAATCAGCAATCCAACGATTCCTCCTAGAATATCCATCAAACGTTTCAATACAATCATATGTAATGGAATCTCTCTTTGTGCAAATGTTATCGTTGGATACTTACCGATTCGATTAAGATACTTGCTTCCACTTTCTACATCTAATTCATATAAATTGATATTTAAATCAACTGTAATTCCCATCTCCTCAAATCGTTGCACTAATTTCTGAATCTGTTCATCCGGCTCTTCTGGAATCAGAATAAACACTTCGTCTACTACCTCTCTGATTGCATATTGAAGCATTGTATTCCTATTTGCAACAATTGGAATATCCATGACTTGCTGTCCTGTCAAATCTTTGTCTGTAATGATAATCCCTGTCACCCATAGATTCCATGTCTTTTCCTTAATGATACTTCTTACCACTTCATCCATTCGATCTGACGTTGTTACAATCAACATCTTTCTTGTGATTGAATTATATGGTCGATACTTTAAAATATACCATCGATAAATCATATGTGATATCTGCATCCACCAAAAACTAAATATCATCGTTGTAAGATAAATAAATCTTGAATAATCTCTTGCATCATCAATCAAATAAGCAACTGTCGCCATCAATGCAGCTGTGATTAAGTTAGTTTTAAAATTTGCCCAAAATTCTTTCCAAAATTTTCTTTTAAAAAAATTCTGATTTGGATCAATTGCCAAATACACAATCGTTAATACAAAAATAGCAACTAACCAACGATAAATCACTCGATTATCTTGCGCCCATACCCCATAGATATCCGAATAAAACCTAATATGTGACATTAAAAAATATCCAATTGTAATTCCAAACACATCACCTATATATATAATCAGATTTTGTATCTGTGAACGTTTTACTCCCATACTCTTTGTTCCTTTGTTTTATTAATCCTAATTTCTTTTTGCTTTCTTTGTTAAATCTACAAGATAGAGCACAAAAAATACTCCTGCTGCAACTACAAATCCACCAACTGCACCTACAGCTAAAAATTTCTTTGTGCTAACTGTCTGTTCTGCCTTTATCTTAGATGGCTGATCTGCGATCACTAGTTTATTTCTTCCTAAATCTTTCTGTACTACTTTCTGAAATACTGGTAAAACTTCTTTTGAAATCTTCTTCACATCATCCTTATCATCTGATTTTACCTTAATCTCAAGCAATCTTGTTCCATCCACGACTTCTGCTGAAATTGCATCTTTTACATCATCTTTCTTAATTTTCGTTTTCTTTGCAATTTCATTCACAATCAGATCAGTTTTAATTAATTTCTGATAATCATACGCCAAATCCCCAGCATTATCCCTGATCAGCACCTTATCAGATGTCTTAGGCACAGTAACATATACCTGCATCTTAGAACTATACTCTGTCACACTCTTCACCTTAGCATACCCAAATCCAGCTCCAGCGAATACTACCATTCCTATCAAAATAAACACCCACTTTGACAGAATATATTTACACATATCCAATAAATCTACCTCGATCAAATCAACTCTTTCCTTCTGACTCATAACCCTTCTCTCCTTTTGATTCTTTTTCTCTGTATTTTCTGCCTGTCTCCTTGACATATATCCTTTATTTTAACATATATATAACATAATTACTACATTTCTGTAACTTTTCTTTTCATCTTACTTTCTTTTCTGGTATTCTTTTGCTGTTCTTCATGATATTTGCAGAATGCTTTTCTCTTTATTATACCATAAACTATAACTCTAAAAAAGAGACGACAAATATCACATTTGCTGTCTCTTTTCTATGTATTCTCTTAATATTACCAGAACTTTGTATTCGTTGTAATATAATCCACTTTCTGTGAAATATAACTTGCAACTCTTTCCGTATCATCAACTGTCCATAATCCAACGTTTACTCCACCAACTTTAAATGCCTTGATGTCTGAGAGTGAAATCTTATCACAATTTGCATCCAATTCAATCTTACGTTTCTTGTAATAATTGATCATTCCCTGATCTGGATTGTTTGTTACATGCTGTAATTTTACATTTGTGGATGTTGTTGCGTTATCGTCTAAGACTTTTCTCATCTGTACCATTGTTTCAAAGTCATAGGCGATAAACATATATTCTCTATTCCCCATGATCTGATTTGTTAATGCATACAGATCTTCCATGTTGTTCTTTGTCACTGCCTGCATTCGAGAGTCATTGGTTGTTTCATTTCCATATTCTACGAATTCCATCTTGATCTCGATAACTGGTACCATGTTGTACTTCTTACATGTTGTTAAATAATCTTCTAATGTTGCAACTGTTGTTGCTGATTTTACATTTCTGTATTTTGAAATGTTATTTCCAGATTTGATCGTCAGTTTCTGGATCTCTGATAATGTCATATCTTCTGGTTTCTTATCGACTCCACATAATCTCTTGAATGTCAGGTCGTGCTGCAGAATGAATTTCTTGTCTTTTGTCATACGGACATCTGTTTCTGCTCCCCAGAATCCTGCTCCACCTGCTAATTCATAGGCTTTGATCGTATTTTCCGGTGCTTCGGCGCTTAATCCGCGGTGTGCAATAAACTTGGCACTATTTTTTGTGATCGGTGTTACAACAGTTACTTTGTAACTGTTTTTCTTCTTTGATCCATCGGCTGCTGTTGCTGTGATCGTAGCTGTTCCGACCTTCTTTCCTGTTACAACTCCACTTGTGCTGACCGTTGCCACGCTTGTGTTAGAAGATTTGTATGTTACCTTTTTATTTGCTGCGTAAGTTGGTGTTACGATTGCTGGATTGCTGACCGTTTTCCCTTTCTGTACGGCTACGCTTGCTTTTGCAAATGTGATTGCTGTCACTTTCTGTTTTTTCACTGTGACTTTGCATGTTACTTTCTTTGATTTTTTTGATTTTACGTAACATGTGATGGTTGCTTTTCCTGCTTTGACAGGTGTGACAACTCCTTTTGTACTGACTTTGGCGATCTTCTTGTTGCTTGTTTTCCATCCAAGCTTCGCTTTGGACGCTTTGGTTGGTGTGATCTTCACTGCAAATCTCTTTGCATTTCCAACATACATTGTCTTTCTATATGCTGACCATTTGATCTTTGATACTTTCGTTGCTGCGGATACTGGAATCAGACTTGTCATAAGAAACACACCTAAGATAGTGATCACTGTGAATTTCTTTAATCCTGCCTGCATCATTTTCTTTACGTTTTTCATAGTTCCTCCCACTCTTTTAACATTTTTGTAACATTTGTCTAAAAGCTATTCTATCATGTTTTTTGTATTTTTACCAGTATCTCTTCCTATTTTAACATTGATTTAACAGCTTTTTCCTGTATTTTTCAAAGTACAATCCATATATTCCTAGTCCAATCCATGCTCCCAAACTAATACATGCCCCTATTTTTAATCCTGGTGTTTCATAATCTAATTTAACACTTTGTGTTCCTTTTTTCATTACGATCCCCATAAACATTCCGTTTGCCTTGTAAATCTTTGCACGTTTTCCATTGACTGTTGCTTTCCATCCTTTGGAATATGGGATCGTTACACACAGGATCTGGTCTTTTTTCGCATGATAGACTCCTCTGAAATGATTTCCTTCGTATTGGATCTGTTTCATTGAGTTCTTCTTGCGTTCCTTTAATTTGGCTAGGACATCTTTTTTAGGAACTGTGATCAGACTGATATCATCAAATTCGTATTCACCTGGAGACAAGAAATTTAATCTTACTTTTTCTTTTGCCTTGCTTGTCTGATGATTGATCTTTACGATGTAATCTTTTCTTCCAAAATAGTATGGATTGAAGGTGCTTTGAATATGGATTTTCTGTTGTATATCATTCTGTGTCACAAGAATTCCTTTTGTCCCCTTTCTTCCAGTCAATATAAAGTTATCCTCTCCATTTTTCTTTCCATGGTAAACGAGATTTTTAAAATACAGATAAGTTTCCTTGTCTTTCTCTACTGGCACCGTAATATCTGCATATTTCTTTCCTTTTGGAGATGAGATTCTTGTCTCTGGCAATGAGATCGTCTGTATATCAGGATTGTTTCTTTGTTCGTTATGTTGAATCTCTTTGTCTGCCGGATGCTGATCCAATATGATCTGTGCAAGCATTGCCTGTTCCTTGCCGACTCCATTTAACTGCTTGTATTGCTGTTCTGTCATATAAGAATCGTATGCATATGCAAATGGCAGTGCATATTTATTCTTATATAATGTAATATTTCTTTTTTTTCTTAGTTTTTCAACTCCATATGGTACATCCCCCATGGAACTTACATCTTTTGCGACCTGACTGTTATGTGCTACTGTTATGTATTTTACACCAGCTAATGACAGGAGTCCCAGTCTTTGATCGACTCCTTTATATTTATCTGCATACTGCATTCCCAGCGTATCATATCCTTTGATTGTATCTGTCACACATTTTGCTGTGATACTGTAATATCCGCTGATCGTATTTAAATGGTTGATCAGTCCATAATTTTTATATCGATATCCCTCTGCATGTACTCGGTAAACAGATGGATCATTTACTTTACTCAGCATACGGATATTATCTTCCTTCAATGTTCGATATGCTTGTCCCTGATCCATAAATTCCTGTGTATAAGCATATCCTTTTGGACCAAACCTGTAATATCCATGCACTCCCACTGATATCAGGAGCAAGATTGCCATGCTCACTCTCACAGTTCTCTTCTGTGCATCATAGCCAAGTCTTTGAAAGATCAACAACAGAACATAAAATACTGCAATTAATCCACAGGCTGCCATGATTCCTTTATTCTTCAGGATTTCTTCTCCTGATGCATTTACGATAATACAAAATACAGTATAAATGATAATTCCTACTCCGATCCCAATCTGCTGTCGTTTTGACATCACAAACAGACGCGGATACATTTCTGCTGTCAACAATGCCACAATAAAGCTCAATGCAAATGCCCACCGGTTGTTTGCATAAGAAAACCCATTAAATGCGTATCCAAAGATTGGAAGGATCAGCGCAATGATACTTGCTATAAATGCAGCTCTGTATTTTTTATGTTTCATTCTCTGTGAAAACAGTGTAAATAATACAACAATCCCAACGATCGGCAGATATCCTGCGTTCGTATTGCTGCCCATATTTCCGTATCCAATAAAGTTTTCAATAAACATCAGATAATATTTTCCTGGGTATACGATCAGAGATTTCCAGTCAACCCCATTGCCGTAACGGCCATTTCCAAGAAATCCTATAACAGATGGCAGTAAGATCACTGCTGCCATTGCAATTCCCAATGTATAATACATTCCAAACTTCAAGATCGTCAGGAAAAAGTTTTTGATCTTATTTTCTTCGGTGTATTTATAAAAGCGGATCCACGCATAGATCACCGCAAATATCGTCAGCATATATAAGAAATAATAATTGCTCATTGCTGATACGCAGACTGCGAAAATAAATACATACGGTCTTTCTCTCTGATAGATCTTCTCGATTCCAAGACACAACAATGGAAAATAGATCATCGGGTTGATGAAGAATGGATGGCGCAGTCCTAGTCGAAAGCAAAATCCACTGAATACATAGACTAGTGCCCCGATCACTGTTCCATAACTTCGTTTTTTCATTTTTCTTGCATACATGATAAACGTGATCCCTGCCAGATACATTCGTAACAGGATCATGAAATCATACATGGTTTCTGTATTCTTTGGCGAAACAAATCCATAGAGAAGGTTTAACGGATCACCGATCGCGTAGTAATTCAATGTTGAGAGGATGTCTGCACCATACCCAAGACTCATATCCCACATCACAAGTTTTGGGTGTCCCGCCAGAAGATTACGGAAAAATTCTCTTAGTGCTTCCCCATAATATGATAATGCTGAAAAATGCTGGCTTAATCCGTCTTCTACTCCTGCTCCCCATACAAAGCTTTTTCCTTCGGTAAAAAATGGCAGAAATGCCGCGATACACATCAGTAAAAACATCAGTGTATAGATTCCATAGCAATACTTTCTTTGTTCTTTTATCATTACACTTTTCCTTTACCCTTTACCCTTTTTTGTTCATTATCACGCTTAGTATACCACATTTTGGATTGAAAATTCCTGAAAAATGTCTTAAGATATTGAATGTATGTACATTTTAGAATATTTTATATCTATCGGAGGTAATATGATATGTTAAATTTGATAAAGAAATTATATAATGATTCGCGAATTCGTTATTTGTTTTTCGGCGGTCTGACAACCCTTGTTAATCTTGGAATGTTTGCTTTATTAAAAGGGCCATGTGGAATTGATTATAAGATCAGCAACTTTTTCTCTGTTGCGATCGCAATCTGTTTTGCATTTGTTGTAAATAAGCTATATGTATTTCAGTCTAAATCTGAATCCTTCGCAGATACGATTCATGAATTCATCAAGTTTGTTCTCGGTCGTCTTGTAACCATGGCAGTAGAAGTTGGCGGTGTTCCTTTCTGTGTTGAGATCATCCATCAGCCACAGATGATCGCTAAGTTAGAAACACAAGTTATTGTTACGATCGTCAATTATTTTATCAGTAAATTTCTTGTTTTTAAATCTCAAAAAAAATGATTCCCGCATCACATAAAATCCCTGAGATCAGATGTTCATCTCATCCGATCTCAGGGATTTGTATTGTTATTCTTTGGATTTGATCACTTCTGAGATAATGTATCTCGGACGCATCTTCACTTCATCATAAATCTTCGCGATATAATATCCGGTCACACCTAAGCTGAACATCAAAATGCTTCCAACTAACAGTAACAATAAGATCACTGTTGTAAATCCTGCAACTGCATGTCCGGAAAAATACATATAAAGCGATTGTATTCCAAGTAGTACTGCAAATACGAAGAATACAACGCCAAAAAATGTGACGATCTGCATTGGTGCAGCACTAAATGATGTGATATTATTCACTGCATATCGTACTAATGATTTGAATGACCATTTTGATTCTCCTGCTTCTCGTTCCTGCACATCAAATTCTACGTATGTTGTCTTGAATCCTACCCAGGATGACAATGCTCGGAAGAATACATTTCGTTCTGGAAGTTTCAGAAATTCTTCTGCTGCTTGTCGATCCATCAACTTGAAATCAGATGCTCTGGACATATCAATTCCTGTTGCATCGCTGATAATGCTGTAAAATGTCTTTGCAAACATCTTGTGAATGAAACTTTCCCTTCCTCTGGATGCTTTCACTCCCTCGATCACCTGATATCCGTCTTCCCATAAACGATACATCTTTATAAGTGTTTCTGGCGGATGCTGAAGATCGCAGTCCATTACTGCAATACAGTCTCCTTCTGCCTGTGAGATCCCTGCAAAAACGGCTCCTTCTTTTCCAAAATTTCTTGAAAAGCAGACTCCTTTGATATGCGCTCTTTCTTCCTTGAGTTCTAAGATCTTCTCCCATGTATGATCTTTAGATCCGTCGTTTACGAATACTAATTCATATGGAATCTGTTCTTTCTCAAGCAGGTCCCCTACCACCTGTGCTGTTTTCTTGATCATCTGTTCTTCGTTATAAGCTGGAAGAACAACCGATAACATCTTATCCATTGTAAATATCTCTCCTTATATTTTATTCTACCGTGATCTTTGCACTGACGTTCTTCTCAATCGACATATTCTTGATCTTTGTCAGCTGAACCTGTACCGTATGCGTTCCTGGTTCATACAGTTGCATGTCAATCTTTGGATTTAAATCCTTCACTACAACTTTATCTACTACAGAGCGCAATCCGCTGATCTTCACCTTTAACTCTGAGTCATCAAATTTGACATCATAATTCTTCGTATTATTGATCAATGCGATCTGTCCTGTCGGAATCGTCAATGTTCGCTTCGTCTTCTTCTCGATATTCGCACGGATCACGATATTCTTAATCTTATCAACGGATTTTACAAACGTAATACCATCTGGCAGTTTAATATCGGACGCTTTGATCGTTTTTTCAATACTCTTTGTACTATCACTGATATCTAAATTCGCCAGTTTGATACTGCTGATCTTATCCAGATCATCTTCAGTTCCAGTGATCTCAATATGTTTTGGTTCATAATCAATGCTTCCAAGTACATATCCCTTACCCGGCGTTCCTTTTGTTTCCACGGTAAATGGTATTGTCTTCGTTCTTGATAATCCAATCTTTACTTTGATCTTGGTCGTATCAAGTTTGATGCGGTCCTGACTTACTTCATCTCCGTCTTCATCATAACACTTGACATTCTGAGTCATTGTTACATCTTTCTTCAATCCTGATACATCTACTTTCGCTACGATCTGTTTGATCCTGCTTACCACACTCTTTGGCCCAGATACAGAGATCAGATTCGGTGTTGCTGTCTGCGTGCTTACCGTATATCCACTCGCTGGTGTTCCTTTCACCACAACATTGACTGGTATCTGGTCACTCTTCACATCTTCCAATACGACTTTGACCGTTGCACCACCTGTATCGATATCTAACTGACTCTTGTATCGTAAAGCCTCAACTTCGATCTGGATTGCATGAACATCTGACATAGAAGATACATCTGCCGTTGCACGGAAATCTGACTTTGTCAAACGATCTACAACATCTTTCTTTCCCTTCACAGTAAAGCTTACGGTATCTCCAGATTCAATCTTATAAGTCTGATTAAGATCGTCTAAAACCTGTTCATTCAGCATATCAACCGGTACATCGCTGAAAGTCTTCTTGATGACCGGGTTATCGGTGTTGATAACAAACATCCAAAGTAGAAAGGCAAAAACAACAGAAATTATTTTTAAAAGCAGATCACTTTCCATTCTTTTTTTCATTTCGATTCCGCCCCTTCCATAGTTTGAATTTCTTATTCTGTCCTTTTTCTTCTCTCAGGACAGCCAGTTCATCTCTCAATCTCTGTGGATCCAGATGTCTGATGATCTTTCCATCCCTTGCGATAGAAATATCACCAGTTTCTTCGGAGACGATCACAGTGATACTGTCTGAAACTTCACTGATCCCTACTGCTGCTCTGTGTCTGGTACCCATTTCCTTTCCAATCTCTACACTATCGCTTAGTGGAAGATAGCAGGTTGCTGACACGATCCTGTTGTTGTGAATGATCACCGCGCCATCATGGAGTGGTGTATTGTGTTCAAAGATATTGATCAGAAGCTGGCTGCTGACCTTCGCATCAATTGGAATTCCTGTACGCTCATACTCTCCAAGTGCTACTTCTCTTTGCAGTACGATCAGTGCTCCTGTCTTTACCTTTCCCATCTCAATCGCTGCTCTTGATATCTCTTGCAGAGTTCTTGCTGTATATTCCAGTTCTTCCTGACGGCTATCTGTAGAGAAAATATCAGTCACCCAGTTCTTTCTTCCAAGCTGTTCCAATGCGCTTCGGAGTTCTGGCTGGAAAACGATCAAAATCGCTGTGATTCCCACACTCATTGTATTGGAAAGAATCCATGAAACTGTATGTAATTGCAGTAAATATGCCGCAAATGCAATACAAAGCAAGATAATGATCCCTTTTAATAATACCCAGGCTCTTGTTGTTTTGATCCATTTGACGATCAGATAGATCATAACACTGACGATCAGAATATCTACAATGTCATTCAGACCGATCTTCGGAATCGATGTCCAATATATATATTTTTCAAGTCCATCAAAAAATTTACTCAAATTTCCTCTCCCTTTTCTTTGTCCTGTTCTTTATGTTCTTGTTTATGTTCTTTTCTTTTTAAACTAAATCTATGTGATGGTACCGTGATCTGTGTAACATTAAATTCTTCTTCTTCCACAGTCACTTTCGGTATCGCTCTTACATAATAATAATATTCTTCATCTTCAAATTCAAATGTTTCTTCTCTGGTATAGTCGATCACATTGTATAAAAACTGTATGATCAGGGCAATCGCAATGCTTCCTATGATCGTTCCGATCTGTGATGTGATATTGATCTCATTGTTAACCAGATATCCTCCTATGAACATGCAGATCAGATATACAACTCCTCCTGCAAGGATTGAAATATTCCATCCATGCGCTGCTCCCCGCTTGCGAATTGCTGTTACGAGTGCTGTCACCAGACAGAATACCACAAAATACAAAAGCAGATCCTTATTGTCGATCGCTCTTGCCGCGATCAGACTGTAGACCTTCCCATGTGCTGATCCTGATGCCAGCTGGTTCATTGTCTGCTGAAGGATATTGGACAGATAATAGATCACTGTTCCCATTAAGATCGCTGGAAGTCCTGCAATTCCACAAAACATCCCAACAAAGATCGGTAAACATGCAGGCAATTGAAAATAAAAGAAGATTGGCACCATCATCAGATAAATCCTTGTCTCTGGAAAAACTCTCTGATATACAAGAAAATATAATACAACTACCAGTGCAAAAAATAATGTCACTTCTAACGATACATGAAGTAACTCTAAGAATATAACGACATAAAAGATCAGTGATAATGCTGATATTGGAATAAAGACACTGATCACTCCCATCATAAAGATAAAAAATGGCTGTGAAAAGGTCTCTGTATATCCAAACAATTCCCCTAATACATAAAATAAAACAGTTCCTCCAAGGAATCTCATCCCTGATTGAATATATCTTCCTCTCGCCGTGAGGAATTTCAAAAATCGTTCTCTATATATCAATAATTTTTCCATCTTCGTCTTCCTCCTCGACTATCGTTGGACTAATGTCTTCATTCTCTTTTTCTTTATATAATGTTTCTAGTTCTTCTAAATGCTTGTCATAGATCAGTACCCTTGCCCTTACCTCATCATACTGCCTGGATGCTCGCATCTTCGTAAAATGCAGGTAGACAAAAAATACCGCAACATAAATTCCTATGATCACAGCCGCAGATACTATAACTTTACCTTCTCTCAGCTTCATGATCACAATATCTAACTGCATGATACACAACAATCCTGTCATGATCAGAAATGAGATCAACAAGGCAATGCTTGTCTTGATCTTCTCCGATCTGACATAATCTTTCTTGGTATATTTGTAAATACGGAAATCACCTTTTCCATAATTCTTCTCATACTTGGCCATCTCAGCCATAATCTTTACTTTCTCTTCTGAAATCATATGCTTTCACCTGCTTTTTCAGTCTTATTTTTTATTATAGCATGGAATATAGCAAAAAAAAAGGAGGTATGAAAACTCATACCTCCTAAAATAATCCTTCTTATCCGAAGTATCTCTTTAATAATCCTTCAAATGCCTTACCATGACGAGCTTCGTCTCTAGCCATTTCATGAACTGTATCATGGATTGCATCTAAGTTTGCTGCTTTTGCACGTTTTGCAAGGTCGAATTTACCTTCTGTTGCTCCGTGTTCTGCATCTACACGCATCTCTAAGTTCTTCTTTGTGCTGTCTGTTACAACTTCACCTAATAATTCAGCGAATTTAGCTGCATGTTCTGCTTCTTCGTATGCTGCTTTCTCCCAGTATAATCCGATTTCTGGATATCCTTCTCTGTGAGCAACTCTTGCCATTGCAAGGTACATTCCTACTTCAGAACATTCTCCTTCGAAGTTTGCTCTTAAATCAGCTAAGATATCTTCACTGACACCTTTGGCAACACCTACTACGTGTTCTGCTGCCCATTCTTTTTCTCCTTCTACCTGCTCTTTGAATTTATCTGCTGGTACTCCACACTGTGGACATTTCTCTGGTGGCTGTTCTCCTTCGTGTACATATCCGCATACTGTACAAATCCATTTCTTCATAATTCTTGTTCTCCTTTATACTTTATATGATCATTTATGTTGCTTTGCCTTTCGGCTTAGTATCTTTTGTTCAAAACAGTAATGATTACTATTTTTAACTTGTCTTTATATTACCATCACATTTTACTTTTGTCAATGATTTTTTAAACAATTTTTGCAGATTCCTTTAAAATAAACAATATTCTGTGTAATCTTTCCAGGAAAGTTCTCACTTGCGATCTCATTTAACTTCTCATCGATCGGTGCCATCTCCAGATCAATGACTGCTCCACATTCCTGACACACAAAATGATAGTGTGGATCGGTACATGCATCGTAATGGTCTGCTCCTCCTTCGTAAGATAGCTTTAGTATTTCCCCGCGTTCGCTTAATAATGCAAGATTTCGATAGACTGTTCCAAGACTGATCTTAGGAAACTCTTCTTTGATGTTCATATATACCATATCGGCAGTTGGATGGTCTTTGCGAGTCATTAAAAACTTTATGATGGCATCTCTTTGCTTGCTTTTCTTCGTTGCTGGCTGCATAACCTCTTCCTTTCCTCTTTAATTCAAATAATAACTGTTACTGTTTTTAGTATATATATTTTTATACATTATGTCAACCATTTCGAAGAAAATTGTATAAATTTGTATACACAAAGCAGACAGGTATTTGATTTCCTGTCTGCTTTGTGCATTTTTAAAACTTAGGGAGTATAACCAAAGTGTCAGTTTTAGCTCTGGAATACTTTATGTGGATTCAAGATATTCTTTGGATCAAATGCTTTCTTAATTCCACTCATTAACTCAATTGTTTCTGGATCAAGAGATTCTCTCAAATATGGTTTCTTCGCAAATCCGATTCCATGTTCTCCGGATACTTTTCCACCTAACTGTGCAGCTTTCTCGTAGATCTTCTCCATTGCTGCTGCCATTCGTTTTTCAAATTCTTCCTGACTTAAGTCATCTTTTAAGATATAAGAATGAAGGTTTCCATCTCCAGCATGTCCGAAACTCTTGATACGTATATCTACTTCATTATGTAAGTTATGAAGGTATTCTACCATTTCATTGACTTTATTTCTTGGTACGACCATGTCTACTTCATCCATATCAGTTGTAGATCCTTTGATCGCTTCAAGGAAGGCTCCTCTGGCTTTCCAGATAGATTCTTCTCTTTCTTCTGTATCTGAGATCAGTACGTCAAGTGCTCCTGCCTCTAAACAAAGTTTTGCAACTTTATCATAATCTGCTTCAATCTCTTCTGTTGAATTGCCGTCAAATTTGAGCAGAAGGTACGCATCGGATTGGGAATCTGGGAATTTTTTACCTAGGTACTCTTCTGCATCAATGATGACCTCCCTCTGCATAAACTCAATGGCAGTTGGGATTGCTTTGGACTTGATAATGAGAGGTACTGTGTCAATTGCTTCTTTTAAGGTTTTAAATGGTATCAGTAAGCTTATTGCCTTTTTAGGCAGAGGGAGTAACTTTAATGTGGCTTTTGTGATAAAGCCTAAGGTTCCTTCGGAACCGATCATCAGGTCTTTTAAGGAATATCCGGAACTGTTTTTTACAACCTTTCCTCCAAATTCCACGATCTTTCCATTTGGAAGGACAACTTCAAGACCTCTGACATAATCTCTGGTCACGCCATATTTTACAGCACGCATACCACCGGCATTTGTACTGATATTTCCACCGATCGTTGCGGATTTCTCTCCTGGATCTGGTGGGTAGAAGAAATCATGATCTTCCACGTAGGCAGCAAGTTCCATTAATAAAACTCCTGGTTCTACGGTAATCGTTAAGTTTTCTTCATCAAGTTCTAATATATGATTCATGAGGCTTGAATCGATCATGATCCCGTGTTCGATCGCTACGGAAGATCCTACCAGACCGGTTCCAGCTCCTCTTGGTGTGACCGGAATATTATTTTCATATGCATATTTCATGATCTCAGAGATTTCTTCTGCAGAAGTCGCTTTTACTACAACATCTGGGTAGCTTTGTGCTCCTCCTAATTCATCATGACTGTATTCTTCGTTGATATTTTCTGCATATAAAATTCTTTCATCGTCTTTTATGATATTTTTGATAACTTCTAAATCAGCTTGATCAAATTTCTTATAACTCATATCTCTTACGCCCCTTTCGCAGCTTTAATCTTCTCGATCAGTTTTGGTACGATATCGTAGACATCTCCTACCAGACAATAATGTGCTGTCTTAAAGATCGGTGCTTTTTCATCGGAATTAATGGATACGATGCAGTCAGAGTGATCCATTCCAGCTACAAACTGAATGGCTCCTGATACACCACAGGTAATGATCAGTTTCGGGCGTACGGTTCTTCCACTTAATCCTACCTGACATTTTGCTTCTACCCATCCTGCTTCTGCAAGTGGTCTTGTGCAGGCTACCTGTCCGTCTAACAGTTCTGCTAATTCTCTGATCATTGCAAGGTCTTCTTCTTTCTTGATTCCTCGTCCTGCAACAACTAAAACATCGGCAGATTCGATAAACTTCTCTGGCTCTTTCTTTACAATATCTAATACATCCACATGTGCTTTGATCTTTTCTTTATCGATCGCACATGAAATGATCTCTCCATGTGTTTCTTCTGTTCTTTCTGGTGCATTCATGACTTTGTATCTTACCGTTGCCATCTGTGGACGGTTATTTGGTGTTAAGATATGTGCCATGATGTTTCCACCAAATGCTGGTCTGATCTGAGAAAGGTCTGTGTTCTCATCCATCTCAAGAATCGTACAGTCTGCTGTTAATCCTGTCTTCATTCTTGCAGCTACCCTTGGTGCCAACTGTCTTCCGACTGTTGTTGCTCCTGTCAGGATCGCACATGGCTGATGTTTCTTGATGAAATCTTCAAATACAGATGTATAAGATTCTATTTTGAATCTTGCTAACTCTGGGAAGTCGTAAACAAATACTTTATCAACTCCGTAGTGTAATAATTCTTCTGCCTTATCTGAAATGTTATTTCCCATAAATAAAGCATAGACTGGATGATCGATCTTACTTGCCAGCTCTCGTGCTTTTCCGATCAATTCGTATGTTACTGGATGAATTTCTCCATCAACATGATCGACATAAACAGCAATTCCGTTCCACTGACTCTTATCAA
>JAHZAT010000088.1 GCA_019423795.1 Clostridiales bacterium | reverse complement strand
GTTTTGGCATTGTCATCATGCATTCTGGATCAACAATGGATACTTTTGCAACGATCGCATTGCAACGTAAGGATTTCTTGTCTCCGTTTTCTGGGTTTGTAAGAACCGCAAATCCATTTCCTTCTGATCCTGTTCCGCAAGTTGTAGGGATTAAAACTAATGGTAATGCTTTATCGCTTTGTAATTTGTTATAAATGTAATCGTTGATATCTCCGTCATTGACACTTAAGAATGCGATCGCTTTTGCACAGTCCATGATACTTCCACCACCGATGGCTACGACAACATCACATCCATTTGTTTTTGCAAACTCGGCACCTTCCATCGCAGTTGTCGTTAATGGATTCTGTGCGACTTTATCAAATAGTACATGGTCGATTCCTGCTTTAGAAAGACTGTTTGCTACTTTATCATATAAACCAGATTTCTTTGCACTGCTTCTTCCGGTTACGATCAATGCTTTCTTACCATATGGTTTTGTAAGTTCTCCAGTTTCTAAGACTTTACCATTTCCAAATGCAATATTAACTGGAAGGAAGTAATTAAAGTTAATTGCTGGCTGTGCTTCTACTACATTTTCAGCAGCATTGACAACTCCAAGTGCTTCTTCAAATGTATGATCTTCTTCTGTTTCTACTTCATTTTCGTCTACCGCAACATCAATATGAGATCCGAATTTTTCTTTGTATTTTGATTTACAGATAACGAAGAATACAACACCTAAGACAGCCCATCCACCTGCCATTGCCCATTCTTGTGGAACTAGGTTTGATCCTGATCCTGGAATGATATACATTGCTACCATAAATCCTGACATTATGACTGCCAATACACCAACAATCTTATAATGTTTTACTTTATATGGACGAGCCATTTCTGGTGCTTTCTTTCTTAAAATGATGAAAGATAAGGAAACCATACAGTATGCAAGACAGCATCCAAAGTTACCTGCATCGACAATCCATACTAACATTTTACGTCCAAATAATGGTGCTAAAATAGATAATCCACCGATTAAATATAATGCATTGACTGGTGTTTTGTGTGTTTTATGTAATTTTCTAAATGTTCTTGGGATCATGTAAGATTCAGCCATGGAATACATGGCACGGCTACCACCGATCAAGAAAGAGTTCCAGCTTGTAACGATTCCACACATACCACCAACGATCAAGACTTTTGACATAATACTACTGTGGAATGCCTTTGCCATCGCATCGGCTGTGACAAGTCCTGATCCAGCCTGAGATGATGAAATATCAGATGGACTCATAACATAACCAACGCCTAAGATGATCAGCGCATAAAATGCAACTGCAAGTACAATGGATAAGATCATGATCATACCGATCTTCTTCAACGGTACATTAATCTCTTCTGCTGCCTGTGGAATAACATCAAATCCAATAAAGAAGAATGGTGTCATAACTGCAACACTCATGATCGCTTTCATCGTAGTTGATGCACTATCTCCTGCAAATAACTGTGGTGCTAGATTGCTACTATCTCCACTGACTACAGATGCTACAATTAAAAGAATTCCAACACCACCGATAATAACAGTTAAAACTGTCTGTAAAGTTGCTGCTGTCTTAGCACCTTTGATATTGATCAATGTAATAAATAAAGCAACGATCATCGCAACTGCAAGCCATGATGCGTAAATATCAAATCCTGCGACAGTATACAGATATCCTTTTAAGAATCCTGGATAAATATAAGTGATAATGGTAGGTAACGCACACGCTTCAAAACATACAACGCTGACATATCCTAAAATGATCGCCCATGTGCAGATAAATGAACCAATCGGTCCCATAGCTTTATAACTAAATACATGTTCTCCACCACACTGTGGCATCGCTGCGGTAAGTTCTGCGTAGGTAAGTCCTACAAAGAATACCATCGCACCACCGATCGCAAAACCGATGACAGCTCCTAAAACTCCGCCTCGTCCGATCCAGTCCCCGGTTGAAACAACCCATCCCCAACCGATCATAGCTCCAAATGCAATGACTAAAATGTCCCATGCACTAAATACTTTGTCAAATTCTGATTTTTTCTTTTCCATTATATATCATTCCTTTCTTGCTTCACATTCTGTTTAAAGTTTCGAAAGAAAAAAGACGCTAAAAGATCCTTATCTCTTAACGCCTTTGTTAGAATGTAAATGTATTTTATTTTAGTCTTCAAATCGCAGATCAATTAACTGCATGATATATTTTGCTGTTTTTTCAAGTCCAAGAATACTGGAATCGATCATCATATGTCTGGTTCGACAATCTCTCATATCAGAGTTTGTCATATATTCATATCTTGATTTCAGCATTCCATCATTATATTTTACAAGCTTTTGTGCTTCTTTTTGTGAAATACCTTTTTGCTCCATAATATGTTTGACTTTAAATTCATCTGGTGCATATACAAAGATGTTCAAGCAGTCATCTCTGTCTTTTAATATGTAGTTACTGCATCGTCCAATGATAACGCAGGAAGATTTCGCTGCCAGTTTATGGATAACCTCAAACTGTGTATAGATAACACGATTTGTAAGGTTTGCATATCTTGGTCCAAAAGTTGTGTCAAACTCATATTTGACATTTTCTTTTCCGGAATCAGCTTTTTCTACCAGATCTCTGTCAACTCCTAACTTTTCTACGACCTGATCCACTAAATCTCTGTCGTAAAATGGAATTCCTAGTGATTCGGCAACCATTCTTCCGATGTCCGGACCACCGCTTCCGTATTCACATCCGATATTTACGATAAAATGTTTCATTTACATTCCTCCCTGATATTTTGATCTTTTTTCAAAGATTTTATTTTATGCTAAGGATTCCACAGCCTCCTTCATGATCGCAAATGCTTTATCACATTCTTCTTCCGTTACGATCAATGGTGGAATTGTACGAATGACACTGCTTCCGATGGCTGTGACTAACAGTTTTCGATCAAAACATGCATGTTTGATATCAACTGCGTTTAATGTGTCATCAAATTCAATACCTGTTAATAATCCCTGATGTCTGACTTCTTTTACATGAGGAAGTCCTTTTAATTTCTCTGCGAAATAATCTCCGACTTTCTTCGCATTTCCAGCAAGATCACGATCGATCAGTTCATTAACTTCTGCTAAGGCTGCTGCACAGCTGACTGGATGTCCACCAAATGTTGTTCCATGAGATCCTGGTGTAAATGCTTTGGCAACTTCTGCTGTTGCACAGATTGCTCCGATTGGCATACCTCCACCTAATCCTTTTGCCATGGATACGATATCTGGTTTGATTCCATAGTTCATATAAGACATTACCGCACCTGTTCGACACCATCCTGTCTGAACTTCATCAATTAAGAGTAACATATCATTTTCATCACAAAATTCTCTTAAACCTTTCATGAATTCCTGTGTTGCTGGATGAACTCCTCCTTCACCCTGTACTGGTTCGATCATGATCGCGATCGTATTTTCTGTACATGCATCTTTAAATGCTTGCAGGTTATTATATGGTGCGTATGAGAATCCATAAGTCATTGGTCCAAATCCAACCTGACATCCATTTCCCGGCTGTCCTGTTGCTGACATTGCTCCGAATGTTCTTCCATGGAATCCCATCTTGGCTGTTACGATATGATAATGGTTTGGTCCGTATTTTTCAATTCCATATTTACGGGCCATCTTGATCATTGCTTCATTTGCCTCTGTACCAGAATTCTGATAAAAGATCTTATCCATTCCAATGGTTTCACATACTTTTTCAGCAAGCAGTGCCTGAGGAATTGTGTATGGATAGTTGAATGTATGCATAATATCGCCAACCTGATCTTTAACTGCTGCTACAACTTTTTCATTACAGCTTCCTGCGTTGTTAACTGCAATTCCTGCATAAAAATCAAGATATGCTTCTCCATTTTCATCGTACATATACATGTCTTTTGCTCTCTCAGCAAGGAAGTCAAAACGTTCATATGTTTCGATCATATATTTGTTTACTTTATCTTTAATGTCCTGACTTGTTAATCCTGTATCTTTTAATCTCATATCTGTTTCCTCCTCATGATGTTATTGGTTATTTAACTTCTCTGGGCCAGATTTTGTTTATCTCTTTTGTTGATAAACTTGAAATAATAAAAAGAAAAGCAAGGGAAACTCATCCTATGATAAGCGCCCTTGCTTAATTTTTATCTTTTATTTTGTACAAATATACAATAGCACTGGTGGAGTGAATTGTCAATATATCTGTCGAAATTTTTTAATTTTCTGTATTTTTATCTTTTATAGTATATTTTAATTATTTACTTATGTGTTTTTGTGGCCTTCTCATGATTTTTTGGAATTTTTATAAAATATTATACACTGTATTTGTCCATTATATTGAACACCTTGTTCTATTATCCTATTATTCCTGTATGATATTTACCGATAGTCTACAAATACACAGATAAAACTTGTCTTTTGGTCTGTATTATTTTTGTAATTGTGTTTTTTATCTGTCTCAAATCGATAGATCTGTCCTTTTGTGATTTTCTGAATTTCTTCACCACATTCAATCGTAAGTTCTCCATCTGTTACAGAAAGATATTCTCTCGTCTTCTCTCCGTGGCTTCCACTGATATATTCTCCTCCTGGTTCGATGTCGATGCGATAAATCTCTAACTGATGATTATCTTCGTATGGAAAGCAGGTCCATACTTTGTATTCGCCGATCATTTCTTTTGTTGGAGTCATCTGATCTGGTGTTACGAGACAGGATTCCATTGGCGGAGCTTCGATTAATTCTTGGAATTCAATTCTTAATCCGCTGGTGATCTTTCCTAAGACTCCTAAGGATGGATTTGCTGTTCCTTTCTCAATTTGGGCTAGCATGCTTTTGCTGACTCCTGTTTGTTCGGAGAGGACATCAAGGCTCATGCCTTTGGAGGTTCGGATTCTTTTTAGGTTGACGGCTACGTTGTGGGATAGGTATGATTGGTAATCCATATCGAAAGCTCCTCTCTTTTTTATTTTTTATTATTACAATGTTTTAGTCTAATTTTCAATCTATTTTTTATATTATACTACAAATTTGGTAAAATAAAAAATAGGCAACTTTATACAAAGTGCCTATTTTTTATTATGAGTTTCTTTGAATTATTGTTCAATTCTTAGAATTTACCTGCTTTAGCAGCTTCTTCGATATAAGCTTAAAAGCACGGGGTTATGCGGTTTATTGGGTGTGTTTATAGTAATAATGTAGAAATAGTTTAATTCCTACGTCATTTATTTCGGACTTTCAAGTTTGATTGAACTCATTCTAAAGATATTTTGACAACATCAAATTGTTCACTTATACTATCATCAATTTTTGACATAGTTTTTAATGTATTCTCTATTGCATCAAAAACATTACCACCATTTTCTGTATAAAATTTTTGATAATATTCTGCATATAAAGAACGGTATTTCATTTGTGATAAAACTATTGTTCCATCTTTATCAATTACAAGCTCTGTCGCTCTAGCACTCTCATCTGCTGGATATCCATAAGAAGTTGTATAAAATTTACCATCTTTGATTCCACATACTATTGCTCCAAACATTTTTTCAATTTCTAAATGTTTTGTGTCATCTTTTAAATATTCCTCTAAACACTCGAATTGATAATTTAACCAATCAGCTACAAAATCTTTGTAGTCTTTTATTTCATTTGCAACATCAGCATCTACCTTCCGATCATGAATCACATATTGAAATAAATTATTATATCCCAAACTAGATCCTACCATCCCAACAATAATATCATCCTTAATTTTATATACCTTTTGAGCATCATAAGAAACCGATTCTACCTCATAACTTTCATTTTCTTTATCAAAATTATTTATATGTGTTGTTTTTTTATCCCCGAACAAAAATAATTCTTTTCCTGATTTAACCATAATTACTACACTCATACCGCACCTCCAATGTTTAATGTTTTCTTTTATGCTAACATATTATTGTTGGATTATCTATAAAAATAATTATGTAATTTCTGGAAATAAAAAAAGACCAGAGGATTTCTCCCCTGGTTAATATTAAAATTTAAGGTATCTTGTAGCTGAATACCCTGTTACACTCTTGTACTTAACTTTCGTCCAAGTACTGCCTTTTTTAATTACTTCTGCTTTTGATCCTTTCGGAATTTTACCAATAATCTTAGATGATCTGTTAGCACTGTTTCTGATCATAAGTGGATCGGATTTTGTGACAACCTTAGCATACACAGTTGCTTTGGTAACTTTCTTCACGGCTGTTTTTACAGCTTCCTTAGCCTTGGTAGCTATTCCCAGCTTTTTATTACAGATTCCTTCTGCGATCAGCTTTGCAATCTTATTAACGTTTTTACCGATCTTATAATCGGACTTGGAGTCACAGAAAAAGCTCTCTGTCATGATCGTTGTTGCCTTTGTGCCATTAAGCATGTACAGGTTCGTTCTCTTCTGCACATCACGATCTGTAAATCCAGCGGATACGAGTTTCTTCTGCACTCTCTTTGCGTACTTCTTACCATTTTTGGAAACATATAATACTTCTGTTCCGTGTGCTTTTCCGTTATAGCAATTCAAATGACCTTCTACGACAAGATCATAGTTCTTTGCATTTAAACGTGTCAGTTTCCATGATTTTTCCTGTGATGCAGCGGTAAACACCTTCTCTGGGCAGATATACAGATCAACACTGTGTCCGTCACTCTCCAGATATTTTTTTACCTTTTTCATCAGCTTTTTGTTGTACTTATACTCGTTAACTCCACCACAATCTTCGCCACTTGCAGATGTGTATGATCCATTCTTAAGTAAGCTGTGTCCTACTGTCAATGCGATTCTCATATGCTTACACCTCCTGATCGTTTGATAGCTGGTTATCTTCTGTCTGTTCCTCTGGATCTTCTAAGTCAGTTTCAGGTAACGGAGTCTCTGCATAATTTGTCAATGTTCCGTCATCTAACTCTGTCGTATGATTGATCTTATCTTCTCTGCTGACTTCCTCAACATCTTCTAAATCATATACTGAATTATTTAATTTTCCATCATCTAAAAGGTCCTTGACTCCATCAAACCACAACTGTACGATCTCTTTTAACATATTATCACTAACAAACAGCTGAATCGGCTTCGGCAACAGTCCCCTTGCCATATGTATTACATAATCAAATTTCTGCTGCCCTTGCTTAGATGCTTTGAAGGTTTTCTCTGCTTCTACAAACAGCTTGTATACATCCAGTCTGATCCCTTCCAGACCTTTTT
The DNA here is from genome assembly GCA_019423795.1 of Clostridiales bacterium. Classification (GTDB taxonomy): domain Bacteria; phylum Bacillota; class Clostridia; order Lachnospirales; family Lachnospiraceae; genus Anaerostipes. The sequence continues at coordinate 71,153 of JAHZAT010000088.1, read as the reverse complement.
TTGTGATATAGTCGATCAATTTCTTAATCAAAAAAGCAATGATCAATACTGTGATCACTGCCAAAAACAACAACTTATTCTGTTCAAATAATTCTTTCATTTTATCTCTCCTTCTTAGATTCCAACTTGCTGCAGAGCAAATCCGAGCACTGCACCAACAACTACAGTCAGGACATACATAGAAATGCTTCTCCATTTTTCTCCGTCTCGGTTTTCCAACTCTTCAAGCCGTTTGCTCTGCTCTGTCTGATTAACGAGCATATGTTCCATGTTGATCGCAAGCTTTTGTACGGACAATGTGAGATCGTTGATTTGTCTTACGGTTGCTTCTAGATCTGCAATTCTTTTATTCTGCCGAACTTGCTCACGGTCTACGCCTTTGGCAAACTCTTCATGCTCATGCCTTCTTAAGTATTCGTCATCTGCCATATTCTTCCTTTCTAATATCATTGCTGCATTAAATTGTTACATAAAAATAAGACCTCTGTGGCTCCTGCCCTAATCTCTAAATTGTATTTCATTCTTCTGTAATTTCCTTTGTCTCTTTTTGCTGTTCTTCCTTTTTCTGCTCATCTTTAATAAGTCTTTCCAGATATTCAAGACATTCAGCCATGATTTTCGTATTTCTGCCTTTTGTCTCGATCATGTTCATTGTGTTATATAATTTCACAAGTTTTTCTTTCATTGTCAGCCTCCTTATACATCTTCTGCATCTTTAAAATCTGGAAGTGTTTTTAAAAATTCGTACGCTTCTTCTATTGTCATATCTGGATCATAGTCAGTTTCATAAGTCTTACTCCGCATATATGGACGGTTTAAACTGTTTCTCTTTTCATCCTCGCGAATATCAGAACTTACATATGACACAACTACAATTGAATTTTGCTGGTTTACTGTTGTCTGTAAAAACAAAATCCGATGGTAATCTGTCACAACTCCATCGGATTGTTCTATTTTCTTAAATAATGCCATTTTATTTTTCTCCTAACTAAACGTTATTTTACCGGACCATGTTACACCGATCGCAGCGTTATTAGTTACATTTGTATTATTATTAAAATTCATTGAAACTCTAACTGCATTACCATTAATTGCCGCCTCGTATGATGCTGGTTTAACATAGGTTGATGAAGTAGAACCATGTGTATATTTACCATTAGATCTACCAATAAATCCACTTACAGATGATGCAACTACATTGCGTGCATCTATTGGTTTATTAATTGGTAGTGTAAATACTACATGTTTACCATCACTTGTAGCAAATCCTGCACCTTGATAGTACAACTGTATAGAATCGCCTGCTCGATAATATGGTTTGATTTTTGATGTTTTTGGTGCTTGGAAATACATATCATTTTGATCACAATATAACATCCAGTGATCTTCCCAAGTATCATGAATGCCGCGGTTAACACCTCCACCACCAACACCTACCCCGATACAATATTCCATGTTTATGTTACTTTGAAATCTAACAACGTCACAACTCTCTATTGTCATTCCCTCATAATCAACACTTGCATCAGTGGATGAATGGCTTATAGTAATATCTGTACTCTTGTCAGCTCCTGTTACTCTAGTTGTTAATAATACTCCATCTAATTTGCTAATATCCCCAGAAATAAATGCATCCAGATTATCCTCATATACTAAACCGCCAATTATAAAAGTAGAATTATGCAAACCATTAGATGATTTTCCAGAATTAAGAGTAATATACGAACTAGCCTGTTGTCCTTCACCGTCAGCGTTCGTTCCGTATAGCGTATTTGTATCTAACTCAATGATTCTGGCCTTATTCATCTGAATATAATCAGATTCAATAGATAACGCCCTTGTGATACCAGTTGAAAATTCCGATTCTTCTACCACTTGAGATGTTATAAGACCAACTCCGCCACACAATTCAATAACTGCATCTTCTGAATTTAATCCAAGCTCTATTTTCTTTTCCGAATATTTTGCTAAAATAGTGTCTCCATCTCGGATGTTAACCGAATCTGGATCTATTAACACATTTGATCCTAAGATTTCGTCAGTCATATTTCCAATAACCAGACCATCCTCTGAACCTTTAAGATAGTTCGTTGCTGTTTTGGCTGCATTATTGGCAGTATTCTGTGCATTATTAGCTTTATTCCATGCTTCCTTAGCCGCTTCATAACTGCTAGATTTACTTACTGCGGAATAACTAAAAGAGCCGTTCGTCATCACTGTTAAATCCACAAAATACAATGTATTCGTAGAACCTGATGTATACGACGGCTCTGTTGTTTTCCAGTTTCCATCCGGAGGATTTGATGTCGGTTTTGATGGTGCTGTGGCTGTGGAAGACTGTAGTAAGTAATATCTTGTTACTTTGTCAATGTCTATAATTCTGGAAATTGTTATTTCAGCTTTAGCTTTTACCATCACCAAACACCTCCCTTATTATCCTTCGAGCTGGCATGTATATGCCTGTGAATTGGTTACATCATCTGCTGTAACAGTCAAAGATTTCGCTGTTGCAATTGCTGTATCGCTTCCAGCTTTATACCATTTGATGGAACCGAGTGATCCGCATACTCCTGCATCGGTAATGCTCTGTTCTACTGATCCTTTCCAGACATGGTCTGTAAGCACTGTTGATCCAGCATTATTCTTGAAGATTATTCCATTTGATGATGTAATTGTTAATGTGATCGCATCTGCTCCGGCTGCACCTGTTGCTCCCTGCTTTGCTACACTGTACTGTGTTGCCGTTCCACCATTCGTGTATGTAAATACTGTTTTTGTCCATAAATACTGCCCCGCAGATACGTTTGGTGGTGTAGACTGCCATCCGCTCGATGGTGCAGATGTATTAGAAGATGATGCAGCATAGGTAATATCTGCTTTAGAAATACCATTACCTGTTGCACCGGTGTTTCCTTTGTCTCCCTGAACACCTTTGATGTTTCCGTCATATACCCATTTAGCATTCTGTGCATTACCTGCAACAGTACATTTGTATGTATTGCCTGTGGATGTATTAAGATACATATCATTTACACGTGCATTTGCTACTCCTGACCCAGTAAATGCTGTGGCTGTCGTAGATGTACCTGTAATTCCTGTACCTGAATACCACTGTGATCCTGTTGTTCCAGTCGCACCTGTTGCGCCCTGTTTTGCTACACTATAACTTACAGATGTTGTGTTATCTGTATAAGTAGTTGTAACCCTTGTCCATAAATACTGACCTGCTGCTACCGATGGAATTGTTGTAGACCATCCGCTGGTTGGCACCGTTGTATTAGAACTTGAACCGACATACTCTGCTACTGGTGTTCCTTTGATACCTTTTCCTGTTGCACCTGCGGCACCTGTTTTAGCTACTGCAAATGAAAATTTCTTATTCATTGTGATTCCGTCTACAACGACTGGAATTGTTGCTTCACATGCTGTGCTGATCGTAGCTGTTGTCTTAAATGTGACTTTAACTTTTGAAGTCCCACTGTTTTCTACTGTAGCACTGATACCAGTCGGGCAAACGATATCTGCTGCCGTTACCGCTACCGAAGTACATTGATTTGATCCGCAGAATGCCACTGCTTCTGTTGTACATGTCTGTCCTGATCCAACGCCACCTGTTCCTCCGACAAATGTATATGAATCACTTGTAAGTGTGACTGAATATCCATCCGTTACGTCGATAAGAGTTGCTTGATTTGATGCTTTAACTGCCATTTAATTTTTCCTCCTTAAACTATTAACTCACACGTGAATGTTACATTTACATCTACATCGTCTGGACTGACTTTAAACGAAAAACCATCGTTTATAAGCCTTGAATCGTTGGATGATATAATACCATATGATTCTTCATTAGTTCTTTTCCATTTCCACTGTATATAAGCATTGTCGCCAAATACTTCTTTTAGTTTACTGATGTTTGTAATCTGTATACTTCCGTGATATATAATTACTGATAATATAGTCGAAACAGCATTGTTTTTAAAAGCTAATCCCTGTGACGAATCAATCATTAAAAGTGTTGCCGATTCTCCTTTTATCTTTGTCCATTTATATATTTCAGGTTTTGTGATATCTGGTGTTTTGACACTTTGATTCACACATGTCCCTAAATACTCTTTTCCTTCTGATTCCAATGATATTCCATTGCCAAAAGAATCATCTGCATACGCAAACCAGGTATATAACGTCTGATTTTCTGATAGATTCTTAAATTGATTTGTTAATTGCTCAACTTTTTCTGAAATACCACTTTCTCTGATTAAATAATCTCCAAGTGTTGCCGTCTGTGTTCCATCAACAATTGATATTTCAAGTTTTAATAATCTAGACTGTAAATAAAGTCCTCCAGCTTCATCCACAACATTTACAATGTCACCGATTTTAATATCTTCTGGAAGATGCGTGATTTCAATTTCATAATTTCTTTCAATATCACATTTCTTTTTCAGTTCTTTGATTGCCTGTTCACAAAGTTCTTTTTGATCAACTGTATCATAAGTAAATGTTTGAACAATGTGTCCAGCATTGTCTATTTTGTTTGGCTCATCAGGATTTACATACCTACTCCATCTAGCTAATGCCTTTCTGCTTTTTAAATAATGCCCTTCAACATAAAAATCTCCATCATCATATTTGTAGTCTTGCAAAGAAATTTTCACTCCAGAAGCATCTTCAGAACCAGTGCATAATAATGCAGTTGCCAAATTTTCTACAGATTTTTTTATGCTAATTCCATCGATTTCTCTCCCTTCTCTCAATTGAATCCCTGTATCTTTTCCTCTTTTTTTATAAATATTGATGTATTTATTCGTTACTGCCAGACGATCAATATCGAAACTATATGACACCTCACACTCAAAATTCTTCATAATATCAAGGATTCTTTCTGATGCCGTTTGCTCATCAAACTCTAAAAACTTCTTCACTGAATCATCCGATTCATTAATACCAATTTCAAATCCACTATCATAAATTGCTGATTCAACATGTTCCGTACAAGTTCGTTGAACTCCATCTCCGTCTGAACTTTTTAATATTTCATTTAACAAGTCCATTCCTACATCTTCAGCATAAATATAGATGTCTCGTTCCTTAGTATCAATTTCTGTATTTATGATCGTATAAAATTCTTTTTCATCCTTGTTACTTCTTAAAATATAGTTTCCAGCTTCTGTTAACTGTTCCGCAATCTCTCTTGTTTTTTTAGAATACGTTATCCTACATTCAAATGTAGCAACTCCTACATCAATTTCCTCTGTTTTCTTATCCTCTTTAATGGTAATTCCATTTAAAAGATTTGTAGATGCTTGTCCTAAAATATCCATTTTGCGGTCAGCAAAATATATAATCATAAGAACACCTCTCGATATCGTAACTTAAATTTAGGGGCATAATCGCTTTCTACCCAATCAGAATAACTGAATCCAATCTGATTCATACCTTTTTGCAAATATAGATCTTCCCAGTCGTTTCCTAACGCACCTAAATCTGGTCGATCTAGTTCGTTTAATTTGGTGCTTGCTGCGGACGAATCAACCACAAATACATCGTTTGCATTGAATTTATTTTGTACATCATGATATTCTGTTACGATTTTATCTATTGTTTCTGTTACTTGCTTAGAATAGTTTTTCACTATTTTCGCATAATATAATCCATTATATTTTAGTGCTGGTTTGTTGGCTTTTTTTGAAACCATAATTGTAATTTTTTTAACTGCCTTTGTTTTGATTGAATTGAATGTAAAACTCTGCTTGATCCCTCCTAAATTAAAGCTCATTACAGCTCCATTTTTTGTAATGCTAGATGATTTAACTGTTTTGATTTCTGTAATTTTCTTCTTTTTATCTGCCACTCTGTTTTGTCCGAAGAACTTATTATTTAATGACAAATCAATCTCGGCTTCTTTTTGTACTTTTCCATCAACAATCATTCGATACCTTCCTTTTGTACCATCTGATGCCTTGTAAATGTCTACACCTGCAATGATATTTCCAGAATCATCTGATAAAATCATTTGAAATGCTCCACATTGCTTTTTCCCATCCTTCGAACTATCAATGCACATCTTCTGTGCGTAACTAAGTTCAAAATCTGTTGCTGCTTCTGACAGAGTGTATGTAACAGTAGGACCATGAAACCTATTGCCTGTTCCGAATCCAGTTGCTGCAAGATAATAAGTGTCTTCCGCTGTTGTGTTATAAGAATGCACAGCTCCAATTGTTCCTGTTTGAACTGAAGATTTATAAATAATACCTTTGTTTACTATATATTTAGATTTCACTCCATTCCAGGAATTAGATTTTTTGAATGAATGATTTAGTAGCACTTTTGTTGTTGGCACAGAATATGTATTTGTTTCAGATTCTACAATTTCCACCTGTTCTTCTGATAATTCATCTGGATTACCAAATTGTAAAACGTGTTCCTCATCATCAAAAAAAGCAACGTATCCACATCTTCCGTTATTATTTTCTTCTCCACTTTCGTCGTTATAAAAATCCACCTCAAATGTTGGATAACTTTTATAATTTCCATTGTATTGCACTGCAAAGTAGTTCCCGTCGCTTTCTGGCTCAATTTCATATTCATCTACCGAATACTTAAATGGATCAAGACAAGTAAACTCAATTTCGCCAGTAACGCAGTTTCGCCCTGGATCTATATCACTCATCGATGTGAATGTTCCTGTAAAGTATTTATCCGGTTCATCTGCAAAGATCAGTTCGGAATCTTCTATACTTAGAACATTCATCAGCAGATTATATGCTTTCCTGAAATTTTCTGGATTTGCTGTTAAAAGCTGATACCCTACAGTAATTGTTCTTGTTGGATATCTTTTATAATTCAGCACGGATCCATCTCTACTTCCAGATTCGATCGTTGTCAACTCTGGTGCAAGTGATTCTCTTCCAGATACATAAAGCGTTCTGTAGCCAGTAATCTGATTTTCTATATACTCTCCATTAATTTTCAGAGCTTCAGAAGGGAGAGAACCTTCTGAAGCCTTTTGAGTTGTATCTACAAAATTATACGTCTTTCTCCCTCCTTACTTTCTTCCAAGTTTTCTGTTCTGCCTTGTCTGTCGTTTGTTTAGCTCTGCTTCTGTGTATGGTGCTGTTACTCTTGCAACCTCTTTCCCATCAAGATCAACTGGGACAATAATCGTGTATTCTGCCTGTGTGTAATAGTCATAATCACTGTTAAGACTTCCTCCAACATCTCCTGCGATCGCAAGGTTGTTAAAGTTTGGAACTGTAATTATGCTATCCATCGTTTTATATAATGTATTTGCCATAGAAGAGATTCCATTGACAAATCCCTTTACAACGAATACTCCTAAGGCTTTCATAACACGGGATGGCGAATGGATTTTTAATTTCCCTTTTACGGCTTTGGTAAGAATGTTTGCCAAATCTTTTGCTGCCTTATTTAAGGCTTTTTTGTTTGATTTAGATGTCAGTCCTTTAACAAATCCCTTTGTTGCATCCTGCGCAATCGTATTCATCTGTTTTTTCAATTTGCTTAGCTCTGCTGTAACCGCACTGCTATAATCTTTGTCAAGCTGCTTAATATACGGTTGATAATATGATTTTGCATTTTTGTCCGCACTGGTCATAAATTCTGAATAGTCTTTTCCATACTGTTTTAACCAGGAATCACTCTTTTTTAATAATTCCGTCGTATACTTTAATCCTTGTGCTGTATCCAAATTCTGAATATCACGCATAAGATCATATGGAAGAACTTTTTTTAGTTTTTCCATATTCTTCGCAAGTTGTTCTACTTGATTTTTTTGAGCTTTAAAGTTTACTAATGAAATATATCCGTAATTATCAGAACTAAACAAATCTCCATAATCTGCTAATTTGCTCTTATAATTATCCCTGTCTGAAATGATCGCATCGTATTTCTCTTGATACTTCTTTCCAAGAGCTGTTAATGCCTTGTCTGCTGCGTTAATAGCTTTCTTTCCTTGTGACTTTATCGTTTTGTTCATGTCTGATTTTAGAATTTTTCCAACTTGCGTATACGCTTTTTTTAATTTTGGATTTTTCTTTTGCAGTTTTTTTACACCAGCATTAATCTTCTTATTCAAAGACTTAGTAATTGAAGATACTTTACTATTCATAGAATCTTTGTATTTACTTACAACATTACTTGCCGCATCTTCGTATTTACGAGATTTTGTTGCTTTCTTCATTGTGTTTATCGCTGTTTTTGCTAAAGTTTTACTTGCAGATTTCACGCTGCTGATACCATTTCTGATACCAATTGCAAGACCTGCCGCTATGTAACGACCATCTTTTTTCGTCATTCTGGATGGCGAATGGATCTGAGCTTTTGCCCTGATCGCTTTTTCTGCTGCTGATACCATTCTGGATGCTGCGGCTTCGATCTGTCCCAGACATGAACTCATTCCTTGTGCAAACCCTTGACTGATATAAGCACCTGCACTGTATGCTCCAGATCGTCCTGAACGTAATCTTGAATTTGTGCTAGATACAGCTTTTGAGGCAATACCTGGTCCTTTTCTTAATCCGCTTTGCATAGAAGAGGTAAATCCGCTTCCCATCTTCTTTCCAGATGATTTTGCAGCGTTGGCCGTACTGGACATTGATTTTTTAATTCCAGATAGAGCCGATGTTGCTTTCGCTCCCATGGATCCAAAACTTGAATTTACAGAAACAGACGCTGCAGATAAAGTTTTCATGCCATTTGCGGTCTGTTGGATATCAGAGCCTTTACGAGAGATTTTTCCAATCCCGATTGCTACTGCCCCAAGGCTTTTTGCAATAGATCCTATCGATAATCCGGAAATCATCTTGATTCCTTCGGCTACACTCTTAAATCCAGTTCCTGCATTCTTCGCAGATTCTCCAACAGACTTGATCACATTTGCAATTCCGTCTAATACTGTCCTTAGACCACCACTGATTGCATCTACAACTGTTTTGATCACTTGTGCAAATGTTGTGAATCCTTTACTTGTTACAAGCAATACGGTTCCAAGTATTAAAAGTCCGCCTCCTGCAGCTGTTGCACCAACTCCAACTGCTAGTAATCCAGCTCCAAGTACAATACAGCCAGCTCCCGCGACTGCCGATCCTGCTCCGAATACTATCATACTTGCTCCAAGTGATGCTATAGCCACGGCTCCTGCAGTTCCATATTGCACCACTGTTGGAAGAACTCCTGCAACAACCGCTAATGACGCTGCAGCTAATAATGCCCCCGCACTAACAAGTACAATTGCTGTACCAAATGCAATAAACCCAACGGCTCCCGCTGTCATTGCTGGTCCAACGGCTCCTGCAATCGCCATTAACGCTCCAACAGCTACAACCATTCCTGCCATACAGGCGATCGCTGGTGTACCTGCATTTGCAAGTGCAATACTTGCCGCCGCCATGATCGCTAGTCCGGCTGCAACCATCAAAACACCGGCTCCTAGAGCAAGTAATGCCGCTGCACTTGCTTGTGCTCTTGCTGGAGTTTGAGAAAATATTTTCATAGCCGCCATTCCACCAATGACTAATGCCGCTAATGCTCCTGTCATGCCGATCATCACGCCTATTGCTAATCCTCCTGAATTTGCCAACGCAATACTTGCTTGCGCCATAATTCCAAAACCTGTTGCAACCATTAATACTCCTATTCCGAGCATCATTGTACTTTTTGCCATTGTTAGGACTGATTTATTGCTTACTTTTGCAGATTTTCCTGTTGCTGTTTCTCCTGCTGCAACTCCAAATAATTTTGCTGCAAGTCCTGCTATTCCTTTTCCTGCTAACGCCAGAATTGATTTTGTGAAACTACCAATTCCAGGGGCAAGTGCTTTTACTATCTTAAATGCTTTAAACCCAATTAATATCTTCGGTAACGTTGTTATAAGACTTGCAATTGCTCCAGAATGCTTTTCAGCAAAACCAGCTAATGCTTTTAACCCACCAGAAATACTATCAACAACACTTTTAAAACTAGATACAGATTTATCAGACCCGAAAGAACCATTCAATTCTCCCATACTTTTCCCGATAGCACTTACTGCTGATCCGAACGCTTGTCCTACTTCTTTCGCATCTGTCTTAAAAACAGACCAGTATTTCCCAGCCTTTGTTGCAAAGCCACCAATCTTGCTCGCTATTTTATTACCATCGACATTATCTAAAAGATTCGTTACATCACTTACTCCCTTAATTGCAATGCTAGATACTTTATCAAACGCTGGCTGCAATTTATTTGCTGCCGTCTCTGTTAAACCATCCATTGCTTGTCCAACAGTTTTATATTCTGTTGCAAGCTTTGTGAACTGTTTATTCGTTCCTGTCTTAGCAATTGCCGCAAAAAAGTCTTCGGTTTTTACTTTACCATCCTGAACATCCTTAATTAACTGCTGTGTAGATCTTCCCATTGTTTTTGCAACAGCTGCAATACCCGCAGGTGTCTGTTCAACCATTAATTTGAAGTCTTCCCACTGTATTTTAGGTTTTGCTGCCATCTGTGTAGCCTGCTGTGACAAAGTTTTCATTGCTTGCTGTGGATTTTCTGCTGCTGCAGCTAAACCTCCAAATCCTTTTACAAGTTTCGTTGTACTTTTTGTACCAACTGCATCTAATTGAGCATATGTAGAAGCCATATCTGAAGAACTATAAATTGTCTGTTCTGCAAATTTTTGTAGTTCTTTTCTAGTGCTTGCTATTTCTTTTTTTGAATGATCATTCATGCTCATGTTACCTTCGAAAGTTTTCCATGCAGCACTTGATTCGTTTAATCCTCCTACAATTTCTGAAAGTCCAGAAGTGACTACAGACACCGCTTTGTTTCCTATTGCCACCATTGCCCCAAAACCGATTCCGCTTTTAAGAACTTTTCCTAAAGATAGTGTGGATTTTTGAGCTGCTTTCATACCTGCTTCGAATCCAGCATCTCTCGCAGTTAATATCGCTTCAACACTATATGATTCTGCCATCAGCTCTCCCTCCTTCTTAGCAATCTCTTCATCTTCTCAAATCGATCTGGCTTATTCTTTCGTTTTGCCTGATCGATTGCATCTTCGTAGTCGTAGAATTTCTTAAATGTTGGATAGACTGGTTTTTGTCTGTTCTTTCCGGCTTTCTTTTTTGCACGTACGGCAAAATTAAGAAACGCTTGCCAGTGATTTCTGTAGTCTTTATCTACTTCTTTTAGCCTTGCCGCTTCGGCCATGATCTCATATTGTGCAATCGTCAATTGGTCCACTTGATCAAACGACGTAAAACCAAAATACCGGAAGCATTCAATCGCCAGCTCCCGGTATATTTCTTCAAAATCTTTTATTCTTCCTGTTTCTTCTTCTGTTTCTCCACTTCTTCCTTCAGCTCTCGTGTCGTTTTCTTCGTAGCATTTGCATTCTCTAAGAAACCCAATACCGTATCAAATAATGCATCGATATCTGTGTTTTCATCCTCAATGTGCTTATCTAACTCTGTTCGTTCAAGTCGTGGTGTAAATCCTTTGTTCGCTACCAATAAAACATCTTCTAATGCATCAAGATCACCATCAAGCATTTCTGCAACTTTATACTGCAGACCAATGTCTTTTGTTTTTCCTTTAATATTTTCTACTGGGACAGCAATTGTTTTGTTGATCTCTCTCATGAATCCCATTCCAAAGTTAAATTCATATGTTGATTTGTTAATCTGTAATTCGTACATGTATTATATCCTCCTAAGCTCCTGTTTTTGGTGTATCTACGAATGTATATGCCTGTTCCTGCTGCTGTGTTGTCACAGTTACATCTCCATCCACACCTGTTCCATTGATACCAAATGTTAAAGAAACCTCTACAAACTCATCTGCATTAGCTGTATATTCGATTTCTGTTAAATACCCCTGGAAATACTTTCCTTTGAATTTGTTATTTCCTGCGGATGCTGGTTCTACCAGATTAGCCTCCCAAATTTCAATCAATGCATCATCATCTAAAGCCTTTTCCAGTTTTTTAATCATTTCGTCATCTTTCTTTAAGATTGATGTTGCTGTGATCTCCACTTCTGCAGCACCTGGTGTTCTGACAGAACCATCCTTTGTGGCTGTGGAATCTGCATCTTTTGATTTAGTACGACCATTCTCTGTTGTGAATGCCAATGCTGTACCACTCTGTGTTGGTGCTTCTGATAAAATTCGATACAGATAAACAATCTTCTTGCCCTGCACCGCTTCATTTCCAAAAAGCTGTAAATTTAACATTGCTACCTCCTAATTAAATGTAAATTCTAATTCTAAAACCCCGTGCATCAGGGGTTCTTTCGTTGTTGCGTCTGAGAGGATTCTTTGATTTACTCTTACAAGATTCCAACCAAAGTTTTTTGTTTCTTCGATCTTGTAGCACATATCTTTGATCTCTAATAATATCTTCGATAATGTTCCTCTCTGTCTTTGGTTGTTATGCCAGATATGGATTACCTGGCTGACTGCCCCAAAGACTGTTGTTTTATTTGCTTGATCATCCTGTGTGCTGTCAGCAAGATAAACAAAAGGATACGGGGTTTTATCCGGCGGTAGGAATGTATCATACACACCGATTCCCGTATCCTGATATTTTTCTTTTAGTTTTAACAGCAGCACAGTAAATAGTTCCTGCTGTGGATCCATATTATTTCATTACCTTTTCTAAATCACTTTTAAAAATCTGCTTTTGCTCGCCCAGTGCTGGGCGCATGTACGGTTGTGATTCCATGAAACGTGTTCCATACTCAATATATTCTGCATAATCTGTCGTTGGTGCTACAACCGCAGTTAAGCCGCCATCTTTGATATTGAGGCCAATGCTTCTTTTTAATGTTCCAGTATCTACCGGTACATAATGTTGCGCTTTTTTCTGGAGATCCTCTCCATTCTTTTTAACTATTGTCTTTACTGCATTAAGATCCATGTTCTTTCTTAATTTTGCATTAAGCTGATCTAATCCATTCACCTTAATTCCACTCATCATTGCACCTCCGACACAATAAAAGTCTGTTTGGTTCGAAGTTTCCTTGAATAATCCACTTTATAGATCTTGTTTCCAATTCGGATCTGATCAAATGGGCAATCATAATGGTTCTGTAATTGAACCGTTAAACTTCCCTGTTTGATCATTCCATAAACAACCTGCATCATCTGTGTTGTTGTATCCATAACCGATGCTTGTTTTTGATTTTCACTTACAGAATCATCTTTGTAATCACCTGTTTCCTGATCATATTCTCCTTGTGTCAACTTTTGAAAGTAAATCGTTGTATCATATCTCATAGAAACCTCAGCTTTCCTCGCTTTGCATCCTTTTGCATCTGCAAATATGCTTCGATTTCATTCATAAACGGAGCAAAATCATTTGCCGATGCATACGACTGTGTTTCTCCTTCAACATTATGACTTGCTAGTCCTTCAGATCCGATGCGATTAAAACGAATAATCGCGACTTCGATAATGATATGCTCCATCTCATCCGGTGGATCCATACCACCTAAAAGTAATCGAAGCCTTGATTCTACAGAATCTAAGATCAGCATCAGTTTTTTATCCTGTGTAGAATCTTCGAAGCCAAGCATTGTCTTAAGCTTTTCCAGCATTCGCTTTCTCCTTTACTTCTGCAATTAAAGGAACTCCCTGAGCGTTTCCGCTGCTAAGAAGTTCCTCGATTCTTGTTTCATCGGGAGCTGGGTCTAATCCCTGTCTTGGATATGTGTCCCCAACATCATAGTGATGATACACTTTGCCGCCTTTAACATCTTTATAATCCTGAAGATCATGAAATGCTTTTACTACTTCATAAGCCATATCTATCAACACCTCACTATTCTTTTGCAGCGGATACGACATCCCCTGATCTTACTGCTTTATAGTTACGATCACACTCAACAATTGTCACATGACTGCCTTTTGCTGCTGCGATTTCTGATTCTCCATCCCATTTAGACCAGTTCTTTACATCCATGCCATAGGTTACAGCTGTTGCTGCGGATGCATTTACTTTGTATTTAAATGCATTTTTCATTGACATGAGCTGTTCATTCATTGTGATCGCTGTATCACCAGCATTTGTACCTTCTACTGCTGTAAGATGTAACTCTCCAAGAGTCTGTGTATCTCGGCTTCCAACACTTGTATATGCGATCGCATCAAGATATTCACAGAAAAGACGTAAGCCCATGATCGCAAATAAGTCAGAGATTGCTCTTTCATAGGTTCCCTGTGCATGGAATCCGATAAACCCTGTCGTTGGGTCTGTTGTATAAGATAATCCAGCTTTTACAAATTCACTGTCTCCTGGATCGACGTAATAAGCTACGATGTTGTTTAATGGAGTTGCAATTACAACACCTTCTGGAATCTCAGAGCTGATAAATACTACATCAGCACCTAAAAAGTTCTTCATGTATTCAAACCCAAACGCTGTCTGCAGTGTGATATCTGCTGCACCAATATATTTGTACACATCAAGCGTATTAACCCATACAGCCACACCTGTTGCGGTTCTTTTCATCTTCTTGAATTTGTCTTTTACTCTTCCGATAGACATTGCGATTGCCATCTGCCATGTTGTCTCTGCTCCTGTTAATGATCCAGCTTTTAACTGTTTGTAGAATTTATCGCTAACTTTATTCTGAAGATCCGATTTAAATTCTTCGTCTGTGTCGTTCACTGCAATATCATATCCTTTTTCAGCAATTGCCTCTAAAGATACACCTTTTCGGTATTTCTCGATTTTGATCGTATCGAATACCTTCTCTGTTACTTTGTACTGAGAATATGGGATTTCTTCTCCCTCTCCAATATCTCCAGATTTCAGCTCTCCTGTTACTTCTTTTGTTTTTAAGGCACTTCCATTCTCTTTTCTGATCATCCTTGCGATACCAAGTACATCTAATAATGCCTGAATATTCTTTCCGAAAGATGTTACAAAGTCAATTTCCCTTGCTTTTACTTCTAAGTCTCCCTGTCCAGTCATTCCATCTGGTGCTGCAAATAACTGCAGGTCTAATTTATATTTTCCCATTTCTTCTCCTTTCTTTACTGGAACAGATTAATATTTTCTCGGATCATTTTCTGACGTTCAATCGGGTCTTTAATATCCATTATCTGCTCCTTTGTGATCGTGTTTCCACCGCCTGTTCCTGCTTTTGGTGGTTTTCCTTTGATCGCTTCTTTAACTGCTGCCTGCACAGCTGCTTTGTACATTTTTGCAAATGATTCAACTGCTGTCTTAGTTCCGTCTGCATCGTCTGCTACCAAATTGCTGAGAAGTTCATCTGGAATGTTGATGTTTTCATCTGCTAACATCTTTCGTGCTGTTTTGGCCAGTTCAGTTCTGGCGTTCATCTTTTTCAGATCTTCCAGTTCCTTCTCTGCTTTCTTTGCACGATATTCCGCTTTTTCTTCTTTTGTCATTTTAGCAAGCTTTTCTGCTTCAGTCAGCTTGTCATCGGTCAGCGTCTTCCATTTTTCTTTTTCATTAGCCACTGCCGTTTTGATTGCTTTGTTTACTCTGCGATCAAACTCCGCCTGATTTCCTTCCTGGCCTAAGAAGTCATCAAACGACATTGGTTCATTATTTCCACCTGTTCCGGATCCATCGCCATTCCCGTCTCCAGTCCCACCGTCATCTCCTTCTGTGAACAGCTGTAAAAATAACTTATACTTTTCCATATTCGCTCCTTTCGCCCTGATCCGTCCCTTCCAGATCATTGCTAATAAAAACTTAGTTTAACGACATTTCGGTCACAACAGTTACACAATCCGAATATAATCCGGATAAGCATCTGCGATGCTGCAAATGCCAATAAAAAAGGAATCTATCAAAGTTTTTGATTTCTCTGATAAATCCCTGTATCTGATAAAAGCCTGTCCAGCTTTTAAATCGTATTCTATTTTGTCATCGGTTAGATCATGAATTGACTTGATCAAATTTTGCAATAGCATCGACACCGATGCACATACAATGTCTTTGCCGTACTCTGCATAATTTGCATGTCCTGTCGCTGTGATTTCATGATCACGTACTTTTACTTCAATCAATATATCACTTCCTAATTTTTTGCATAAAAATACCACCAATCATTTCAATCAGTGGTATTGCTAATTATTAAAATATCCATTGTCAAATAAAAACTCGATTTCATCAGCAGTCAATTTTTTAAACGGACTCTCCCATGAATCATCTTCGGTTTCAAAATCCGGAGCTTTAAACTCTGATGGAATGAATCCAAGTTTCTTGCATATTCTTTCATATTCTTTTTTCTTCTCCATCAAAACACCTCCATTTTTACTCCCGCATCCATAAAATTTTTCTTTACTTTTTCAGTATATCCTTTGGCTTCCATCCAGTCAAGAGCTGCTGCTACTATTGGCAGATTAAATTTATCTTTATCAACCGAATATTTGTATATTTTCCCATTGTGACAAACAACTAATCCAAATTTATAGCCCCTATTCTTACATACTATTAAATCCGCTGTACTAGGAACATTACTTCCAGGATGATTATGGATAGCAATAATCTCATTTTTAGCAGATTTGTTTAGCATTTTTTTCATAGGCTTATTCATTTTTGCTTGACTTTCTACATTGTAATTTTTATTTATTGTATATTTACAAGTTTTACTATCAATAAATGCTAAATCCTCATATTTTGTGCCTGATCTATGTTTAATTATCTCTTTAGAAAGTTTCCACGCGGTTCTATTTATCTTTGTTTGATCTGATACATTATTGAATTTTCTTCTATACTCGGACGAGTTAATTAAATCTTCTTTTGCTATTGTATCATTATACATATATTTTTTCTTGCTTTCTTCTTGTTCTGCAGAATTTTTCCACGTATCAAAATCCAATCCATGCTCTGAATATGTATCCAACCACTTCTCATAATCATTATCATCCATATGTGCTGCCGTGCTGCAATGACAATAAGGATGCATCGGAGGAGCATTTTCTCCTGGCATCATATCAATTACTTTGAACACTTCCTCATCTAGTCTCTTACATTCACTACAAGCATCTAACTTCTGGCATGCTATGTATTGATAATAATCAAAACCATTCTCTATGTACGACTGCTTCTGGGCTTCTGTCTGAACTCTTGCAAGTTCTGTAACCATCAGTCTAATTGCGTTACTCTTGCTGACTCCAAATCGTTTTTCTAAATGTCTCGCAAGTACGCTTGGGTGTTTCCCTTGGATCAACCCTTCCTGAAGAAGCTTGTCGATTTCTGATTTCAGCATTGACTGGTGCGCCCAGATACGTTCGGACCACGTTGCGTTTTTGTAAGATGCGTCAACGATCACTCTTGCCTTTTTCGCATTATCATTAATCGTCTTTCCTAGTATACCTGCTTGTTTCCGCATTTCTTCCTCAGTTCGCTGTGTGAACACATCTCCAAACATCTTCTCTATCTCATCATAGCCACCTACCAAATGCATTCCTATGTTGGCTTTTAACAATTCTAATCGATTGATCTTCATTGCTGCATTATAATATCGCATCTCATCATTGGCTTTCTTCGAGAGGTCCTTATTCTTAACATAACGTTTTGCTTTCTTGGCATATGCTTCAATATCAATCTTGGCGATTCGCTTCTTGGCTTCTGCCATCGTGATTCCCTCTGCTTTAGCATACTTCACATAGAATCCGTTGATCTCCTTTTCTATATTTTCAAGCATATCCGCATAAATATCATCTAATTTCTTTTGATACTCAGCTTCATTTTTGATATTCAATTTTCTCTGACGTTCTTCTCGCTCTCTCCAGTAATTTTTACTGCTCATCTGTCTTGTCTCCAAACATCTGCTGCATCACTACATCTCTTGGCTTCTCCTCTTCTTTGTCTATACGCTCAATCTCTGTCTTCGGATTATCCACAACACTTAAGACTCCAAGCTGTGTTTCTTGTGACACAACACCAGAAAGATTTTGTGCGATCTGACTTTCCTCTAATAGGTTTGCTGGAACATTTGGTGTGAATTTATAATGCAACTTCACCCAATCATCTTTTTTCATAGCATTTCCAGGATTGCTAAAGATCAGCTTATATCTTCGATTCATTCCAGAGGTAAACTTTCGTTCTTTGGTTTTTCTAAGGTTACTCATTCCCTGCAATTTATATGCCATTGCAATGCCCGAACTTGTTCCAAAATTTTCATCTGAAATATTGGCTACCATGGCAATTAAAAATATCAGATTTTGTAATCGATCAAGTAAGTTTTCCTGCGTTGTGTCTCCGTTTGGTTTCTGTAAGAAATCAACGATTACACTTTCGCCATCTCCATCAAAGTTGATCACACGGTCTGATCTAACATGTTTCAATTCATCCTCATCTAACAAAGTCCCTATAATTTTCAAATATGCATCTGCAAAATAATCTACATCATTGGCTTTTTCACTGATTGCTTTGTTGAATGCATTGATTATGGACATCACCGGTTCGAATATTCCTTGACATTCTTTATTTTCACGATATTCCGTAGCTGGAACCCCATTAAAGTAATGTAATTGTTCTTGTTCATTCCAAACAATCTTCCCTTTTATAGTAAACCATCGAACTTTTTCTTGGTCCGATACACTTCCATGCAAGACATTATCCTCATCCCTATATAGCCGAACAAAATAGCGTTCACGTTTAAGTACCGAATCATCATAGATCATAAACGCTTCTGTTGGATCTAAATATATAATTCCGACGTTTCCTTCTTCATCGTTATAATACATTTCGTACCCTTTTCCATAAATAGAGCAAATCTTAGACAATTCTGCATTGTTGTCATCCTGATCATTATACTGATCAAGGAATTCTATGTATTTTTCAATCGTTTCCTCTCCACCATCTACTATGATTTTGATCGGATTTCCAATGAAATACCCGTTCATTGTGTCTACAATGTATTTTGCAAAGTTTACAGCAATACGATTATCGGGTTTCCACTCTGGTTTTGGTTTTTCGTGAAAGATTGGGAAATCTGTTTCGTATGCATCTTGTAATTGTTTATACCGAAACGTGCTTTCTGCAGCATGCCTTGCGATAAACCGACTCAACTTCGCATCTGTTAGTTCTTCGTCTGGCGATATCCTATAAATTTCTTTACGCATCATATTCCTCCTTTCACGTTTGTGTTTAGTCGTGGTTTCTGCTTTCGTTCTTCTTCGATTGAATAACGTAACATGGCCATTGCATCATCAAAAAATGGAACTGGCTCATCTAGATAAGTATTGGTTCTCTCATCTTTCTTCCACTTCCATTGCTGTATTTCTTTAATTGTATTTACACACGTTGGATAGATATGTATCCTATGTTGTTTCAAATAATCAATCTGAGCACTGACACTGTTTGGCTCTTTTTTTACTCCTCTTGCTCTGTATCCTGCTTTCTTCCACATCTTGATACGATCTGGTTCCGCAGAATCACACCACATACGAAGCTTCTTATTGAATCTCCCTGCTGCCTTTTTGATAATTTCTTCTGTGTCCATTTCGTAGACATAGAGTTCTTGACATAAGTACAGATCGCCATCTTTAAATCCAACCTCCCCAATACAGTTTGCATGGTTAAATCCAAAGTCCTGTGCATTTACCATGTAATCAAAGCGTTCTGGTGTACGATCAAATTCTTCTATGACATAATTTTTAAGGATCAAACCTGCAACTTCTCCCCACTCTCCAAGGCCATAAACTCTGTATCCTTCTGGGTCTACCTCTTTACGTCTTAGCATTCGTCTGTGATATGCTTCATCGATGAATCGGTTCTTTTCGTAAGTTGACTGGTGTGTGAGTACATCAGAATCAGCACGATCAAAGAACACTTTCTTGATCCAGTGGTGTACTGATACAGGGTTAAATGTCATTCTAATCTGATAGAACTGTCCTTCTGGCAATTCGCCTCTCAATCGGTCATCAATGATCTCAAAATCTGACTGTGTGATCTCTGTCGCTTCTTCTATCCAAACGTCTGTTAGCTTTCCTCGTTTGAATGTGATTGATTTCAGCTTTTCTCTCTGTCTTTCGTCGTTTACACCTCTGAATATGATCTGATTGTGATTACTCTTGCATTCTATAATCATATTCGATGCATTGATATACCAGTATCGCTTATACCGTTCTCCAAACATCCGAAAAATAGCACCCTGCAATTCTGCAAAAGTGCTATCTCTATTCGTTACATCTGCTTTTCGGACACATAAAAGGTTTCGCCCAGAATCATTCATAAGCCTTAGGATATAGTGCTGTGCTGTATCCACACTCTTTCCAGATCCGGCAGAACCCTTCATGACGATGTATCGTTTTTTACTACGATCAACTTCTTTAAAACAAGGATTTGCCTGTACTTTTATGTTCATCCAGTATCATCCTCGCCATAGTCAATTGTAATATTAAGATCCATGTCAACATCTGTTTCAACTTTATCAGTAAAAAGTGCATATCGCTTGCCAAGAAGTTCTGCTGCCTTCAATCGTTCTTTTTCAGACGGTCCCTTTGTTATTGCTCTGGCTTCACTACATCCATCTCCGATTCCTTCCACAACGATCTCCTCCGCATTACTCTTCCCACGCATTACTGCAGTTAAGTATTCAATCACTTCCTGGGCGTCCGCTGTTTTCTCATTATGGATCGCTTCCATTTGGTCCGCTACATACTTTTTTACCTCTTCAATCTTTAATAATCTACTTGCGGCAGCAGCCGCTACATCTCCATCTTTTACTCTTGGATATGCAACTCTGTAAGCCCGAGATGCATTCAGATCTATCAGGTATTCATCAGCAAATAGCTTTCTTTTTTCTGTTAATGCCATCTAGGCTCACTCCCTTCTCTAAAATGGACCTCCAGGGACTCGAACCCTGGACCGATCGGTTATGAGCCGACTGCTCTGACCAGCTGAGCTAGAGGTCCTTAAATTTATGCACGAAAAAAGCACCCGAAGGTGCTTAATTCAATATATTTTGAGATTTGATTAACCTTTTGTTGTACGCGCAACTCCTAATATATTAGAAATTGCATCTTGTAATACTCGTGAATAATTAATTCCCGCTTTATCGGCTTCTACACTCATCCAATATGGAATTGTACAGTTTTTCTTAACTGCTTTATTATCCACTCTCTTTCTGTACTCTGTAAAGTCTACATCTACAAGTGTTACTGTGTCTCCTGCTTCTACATTTTGAGCTTTTGAATTTGGTTCTGGAAGACTTTTTTTCTCATCTTCCATATCAATCCCCATCAATCCAATAGCATCTCTGGCCATTTCCATAGCCTCTGCTATTGTATCGCCTTCTGTAGCGATATCAAAATCAGGGATTTCTACATAATACCCTTCTTGATCCGGTTTTAAAATAACCGGATACGCTACTTTCTTTGCCATGTTTCCGTTCCTCCTAAAATCTTGCCGTTTGATCCTTTTTTCATTTTTGTTTTTCATGAATCCACCAAGTCTGGGGCTTAAAGCCCCAGTTTCTTGATAATAGATTTAGCTAATCGCTCCTTAATCTCTGGATGTCTTGGAATTGGCTCAATTCTGTTACCATCTGTATATAGATCATGGTTCCCACCATTCCGTTTTAAATACCATCCATTTTTTTCAAGGAGTTTAATCAAATCTCTTCTCTTCATGAAAAACTCTCCTTTTTTTAATTTATATGTTCATTATACGTACAAAATGCGTATAAGTCAATAATTTTATGCGTATTTTGTACGTATTTTTATTAGCAAGAAAAAGGAACATTTATGAAGTATCGCTTCATCTAATCGCTCTAGCCTATATATTAGCCTATTTTTTGCGAACGTGACCGAACATTTTCTAATTTTCTTGAAAAAATCTTGTATTTCTCATTCTGCAGCTGTCTTCTGTATAAGCTACTCGCCTTTTAGGGTGTAACTGATTCATCTTATGTGCTACCTGCAGCCACGTCATGCCGTCAATGTAATAAAATCTAAACATCATTCTTAGTTCACTCTTCTCAATGCTATTTATATATTCTTCCGCTTGATTCATGAGTTCCAGAAGTTCATTTTCTTTTTCGATCAACATAGCTTTTCGCTTATTAAGCAGCAGCTTCTTTCTGCTAAGTTCTGGTACTGGCATACCCTCAACAACAAAGTGCTGTATTCCACCCATGCCACCGCTTACTGTGTCTTTTACGGTTCCTTCTTCCTCAATCCTGCTGATCTGCTTCTCTGTTTGCAAGATTCTTTTTCTTATATCTTTTACTTCTTCAATCATGTCTGTGTATTGGATCAGTACGTTCTTGCCCACGTTCTCCCCTCCTGTTACGATTTATTATCTGCTGCCTTATCCGATCTGTCATCTCCTGGTACTCCTGTTTGTATTGCGCCCGATCGGCACAAATGCCCATGCAGATTATCTCTGCACAGGCTTTGCATGGATCTACCATATCTTTCTTCCACCTTTTTGCTTCATCAGGTTTCTTTTGTAAAACTTCCCTTTGGTTGTCGAATAGTATTTGTCTTTATCTTCTTTTTTCTTTTGCCTTATTGCCTGCATACTCAACTTCCATGCAGTAAATTCAGTGCATTTCTTTCTACATGCAACTCTCTTCTCTCCATCTGCTTTATGATCACAGTTTACGCATGGACAATCTTGATATCCCATTTATGTATCACTCCTTATAATTTTTCAGTGGGCATAATATGCATGCTCCTGCACTTGTTTCATCAAAATGCGGTGTCATTTTTTTATACACACAATAACCGTCGCACATTTCTTGTTTTACTTTTTTCAGATCATCGCTTACTGTTATTACTCCTGTCAGCCTGTCGGTAATTGATGTTCCAAACAGTTTGCTATACAATTCATTGATTTTTGTATCATCTAAATTTTCAAAAAATTTTCCACCACTAGCAGAACATTCTTGATAAATTCCACACTCTTGTCGATTGCATTGATGATTAACGCAATATCTATTTAATCTCCATATCTTCTGATCTCTTGTCATAACTCATCCCTCTCTTTCGCTGCACTACAGAGTGACATTACTGCCACTCCTGCAACTGATCCGATAAATAATCCGCTTAAAAACCCAATAATCATATTCTTAACACCCCTCTATCCATTATTCTTCCTCGCTTTCAAATTCTTCAATCTCTCGCCATGCAACCACTTCGGTTAAGTTTGCTTCGCCTGCTGTAATAAATTTTCTCCTACTATTTTTACTACTCTGGTAAAAGCCAAACCCTAAATCTTCGCAATACTGCATATTTAATCTTGTTGGAGAATTTTTAATTTTAAATAAAATCACATCAAACCATACCCCTTTAAGATAGTTGCCATTTGGCAAATCATCTGGATGTTCTTTTACATTGTGCCATCTATATTTTTCTTTGTATTTCCTCAACTCTTTCAGCTCTTCCAACCAGTCTGCAAGTTGATAATATTCTTCCGCACAATCTAAGTATTTTCTGCCCTCGCAACTTGGAAATAATTCAACGCTTTTTGTTGCCATTTCTTCTGCTTTTTTTCTTGTGTATTTGATAGTTTCTTCTAAATTCATATTCTCTTCTCCTTAATCTCTTAGTTGATGTATTAATTGATATATTAGTTGTTCCTTAACTTTCTTTAACAATTAATAGAAACGGTCTTTCTGCATTTCGTCATCAACTTCCTTTCTTTTTTCTTCGTCAGTCATTATCAATCACTTCCTTCTCACAATGAATACAACTATCATCACACTTGATCCGAACCCTTAGCTTCTGCTCCTTGTCCGGACACAGCTTCATGTCCTTAATTTGCTTGCCTGTGATCTCACAGATGTAGCCTTTAAATTCTTTCTTGTTTACCATACTGCCACCGCCTCATGTAAATGCTCTCTTAATACGTCTGCTGCTTCGTGCTGATTTTCATGCTCCAATAACTTGATTACATTCGGTAACACTCTTCGCCCTTTATCGATCACTTCCTGGTTTGATGCAATCATTTCTGCATTCATGTCAATGTTATAACGTTTCTTTAAATCAATTGCCATGTCTTCAAATGTTACAAAATGTTCTGCATACTGATCCAGAGATACCAGGCACATGGATTTATGATCATATGCCTCTTTGAATCTTCGAAGCCTCTTTTCTCCAAAGCCTTCGCTATCTGCCAGTGCTGAAAATGCTGTTGTCATGATGTTTCCATAGAGTGTTGTTGCTAGGATTTCAAAAGCTTTATCTAATCTGTCGTTGTCGATCAGAAGTCCAACTCTCAATGCTCCTCGCATCTGAAGCTCTTTTCTTAATCCATCAATTCCCTTTTTTTCTGCAATGCCTAACGCATATGCCATTCCTGCCATTCTGGCTTCTTGTTCTTTATCAAGCTTCCCCATTCTGATCATCCTTCTTTCTCATCATTGCAATATCATAAATTGTCTGGCAAATCTGCTCACATACCTCTTCTGCATGATCGTCTTCTGTAAGCTGCCTTACATATTTCTTTCCGCAAGCAACACATGTTAATCGCCGAATCTGCTCCCATGCACTCCATGCTATGAATGAATTTCCCAATGCATTTGCCATTAATGAATCTGTTCCGAATCCATTTGCATCTTTAAACCATTTATTTCTTGGTTCTTGTAATACTTTCTGTGTATCTTCTTTACATACACTCTTTTCGGGTTTTTCTAAAACTCTCTTTTCAACTCTATCTACGATCTCTTGTTCTTTTTGCTCTGTCATTTTTATCTCCTTCTACTCAAACCGACCTGCACCGGATCCATACTGGTGCCACGCCGTGCATCTCATGCTCTCTTCTTCCTGCTTCTTTAGTCTCTCAGTTTCTCTCTTCTTCTCATCCAGGCACTCCTGCCGGTATTCATCATCCCATTTTTTCAATGTTGGCTGGCTGATCGTTGTCAGCTCTGACAGCTTCTTATAGCTTATCCCTGTTGAGATGATCAGTCGTACCATTCCTTTCTTGAAATTTTCTTTATATCTCATATCGTTTTCTCAGACAGCTTAACTTTCTACCTGAAACAGCTTATACTGATCACTTTCTCCTTATTCTTTGCTTGATCATATAAACTGCTGTGATTCTTCGTTTCGCGATTTGTTGAAAAATTGTAATACCAAATCTAGTTTGTGAAAAATAAAAATACAAAAAACCTGAAAAAATATGTTTATGTTTGCTTGCTTCGTTAATAGTTACTTGAAGAATCTTAATCAGATAGAAAGTTAAGCTGTCTGATCATACTCCTTTACTTATGATATCCGGCACAATTGCCTACATAATGCCACTGCAAACCTTCGTGTTTTGTCTCGCCCCCCCCTGTTATCTCAGGGTAGAAACGCTTATACCACCTCATCAATGTCTTATGATCGATGCCTGATGTTCTGCTGATCTCATTTGTGGACATACCATGTTGGATCCATAACTGTACAACACGTCTTTTAAATCCTTTGCTGTAATCTACCATCAGTTCTCCTTTCTGCCCACTGCCTTGGGCAGCAGGCTCATGGCTTATACATTGGGTTGTTTCTTATGCGGTTAATAGTTACTGTGGTATATAATTCAGTCCATCCGGCTGATCTCTGTCCGCATATGTGATCATCTTTTTACGTCCTGTCGCTTAAGATCATCCCGACCCCCACAACTACCACGACTATTACTACGACTTTTTACAACAATCTTGGTTGTTGGTTGCTACGGACAGAGATCAACCGGATGCTTCATTTTTTTCTTAGCTTGCAGCAAGCAACTTATTAATAAAATACTGCTGCCCTTTACCAGTGACCTTTGTAGTCTTTCTGATCTTTGTCGTTCCATCCGGATTTGTGATCGTTCTTTCTTCAACTTCAAACAATCCCATTTCCATGCTCTTTTGTGTTGGCATATTCCAACTTGGACCTCTTCTTTGAATTAAATATCCGTTATTTCTGAGTTTTTGAAACAGTCTGTTTTGACCAATATCAATTCCTTTTTGCTTAAGAATTTTTGCTAAATCTCCGATCAGAATAGAATCTTTACTCGCTGTTACTGCATCAGCAAAGATTTCTTTAGGCTTCATACGTTCATTGTCTTCAATCAATGCAGCTTTCTCTGTCTTTAATTTGTCTATTGTTCTATCAGCCATCTTTAATGCTCTCGCAAAGATCTGTTCTGGTGTATTCCAGGCTTTTTCTAAGTCAAGGAAGTACTGTCTAATCTGTTTTCCCTTTTCAGTTCTGGACATTAAACAAATATGTTTTGCCATATCTACAGACATTTTATAATCCTGTAGTTCGCGTTGTGCTCCATTGTTTACAACCGTACCTGTAAGTACGCTTGTAAAATCTTCGTTTTCTACGAATCCTTGTGAATTTGATTCAAACCAAGCTGAGAATCTTTTATTAATCTCAAGTGCTTCGTGTAAATCCCTTGCTGATACTGTTGGTTCTTCTGTATCGTAGTTAACAGGAATTAAATTATCCATACGTTATGTCACCTCCTAATTGTTTCTTTAATAGCTTCTTCTCCAGATTCTCAAACTCACAATCTTTCACTTCTCGTTGTGTAAAATTGTGTATAGTTTCTTCTTTCTTTGGTTTCGGTGTTGATTTCTTCCGTTTCTTTGATGTAGGGAAGAAACTCTTATATCCTCCACCAAATGCTTTTCTTACAATGCCCAACTTATCAGAATCGTTCTCAGCCAGAGAATCAAGTTCTTCTTTCAAGGCATTGATCTGTTCCGCAGATAATGTTGGTCCAGTATGATTCCTCATATCAAGATAAAGACAGAACTCTCTGTTCAGATCTGGATTGCTATAATATATATTTTTATTTACTTTACTTTCCTTTTGTCGTTTTTCTGTTGCAGAAATATCTTTTTCTGTTGCAGAAATATCTTTTTCTGTTGCAGAAATGCTATTTTGTGGTGCATTTAATAAAGGTTGACCGTTTTCATCAATCAACCAATATTTACTTCTATCGACTTTGTTCCTAACAGTCACTTCTTTATAGCGTCGCTGAACTCCAACAGAGGTAATAACATTTTGATTCAGGAGGTCTTGATCGAAAAGACCTATCTCCGCACAATAATGAATTACTTGTAACACAAAGTCTTTTTTCTTTACCCAGCGGTTACCAATGGTTTTGATTATTTTTACCGCTAACTGCTCCATTTTAGGCACTTCCAGGTAATATCCTTCATGATAAATCATGCATAGAACAACATCATAGATGGTCTGTCCTAATGGACCATATTCGTTCATCAGATCCATGATGTTAAAATCGTCGTAATAATCGACATCTTTAGGAAAGTAATCTAGTCCTGTTTTGGGTTTACGGCCCATTAGAACACCGCCTTTCCTCTATAATATTTCTTCTATCTCTACTTCAACTCGTGGGTCCTCTGCATAATGCTTTTCCATATGCAGCGTTACAACCTGCGTATCATCCCTGTATGCTAGTTTATTCAAAGCATCCAGAATGCTTTTTGCAATGTTATCAATGTCTGGTTTCTTCGTTGGAAACATAAGGTCTTCCAACATCTGTTGTTTCTTTTTCTTGCTTGTACTCTTAACGATCGGATAATAAGCTATGATCGTTACTTTTAAGGGCTGTCCGTCATTAAAAATGATGTTGTTTGATTCCTGCCTGTAACAGCACTTGATCAAATTCTCGTATAACATAGTACCTTCTGGCGTATATGAGAATGTTCCACCTTTTTTACTACGGACAGTTCTTGCCCTGGCTTTTCCTTTCGGTGCACCAGGGACTGTAAATCTAACTGTCTCCATAACTGCTACCCGATGATCGTGATCACTTTTAACAGTTCTTCCGGTAAATTCTCTGTTAAATATTTCTTGATAGCATCTACTGCTTCATACTTCCAGAGACCACCATCAGCTTCAACAAGTTTGAATAATGGTTCTCCGTTAGAACCTTCACTGATTCGGAAGATAAATTTGCTTTCTGGCTGTTCTACTTCCAAAAATGTACGATATGGACGAAGCGTTACCGGATTCGGTACGATCACATCTTCTTTTCCTGCAATACCTTTTGTGATCGTAGCTTTCTGGCTGACTCCATCATCTCCATAGTTGGCCACTGTTTTATTTTCTACATTTCCAGCAACTGAAAGAATCAGTTCTGTTTCATCACTCTGTTTAAAGGCAGTCTGCATGTTGATTACAAACGCTTCCTGATCATAGTAATGATCGAAATCAAAACCATTTGGATTTGTACCTACGCGGAATAATTCTTCTCGATTTCTTTCCTGTGTAAGACCAGATAGTAATCTTACTCTTGTTGGAGATTCTACGTGAATGATCATAGATTCTCTTAACTCTTCACTCTTTCCACTGATATAATCAATCAGAGAATTAAGACTTGTAGCTGTCAATGGTTCTGCAAACTCTTCTCTGTCATATCGTGACATAGATTTATCGCAATAAGTCTTTCCTGCGATTTTTACAACGTGTGGCTCTCTTGCACTGTCTGTCAATTCTTCGATCTTTTCGATTGCTTCTCTTAAAAATGTATTATCCATTGTTATGTATCCTCCTGTTTTATGCCTGTTTTGCTTTTCTTAAATCAATTACTTTGTTGCTTGGTTCGTAGATTTCCCCAGTGTCCGGATCAAAGGCTTTCTGTGGCTCTTCCTCTTCCTGATCAATCACATCATTGACACTCATCTGTCCCGGAATCTGGTTAAAAATCTCGATCGCTTCAACCTCTCCGGTACGGAGATCACGTCCCATACTCAGGGCTGTTGTAGCTCCAAGCTCTGGTGCAAGACTTAACTTCGTTTCAACTGTAGTTGATACAAAATTTCTCTCATCATTTGGACGAAGAGAGATTGACACATTAATCTTTCTTACCTTCTGTGCATCTGTGTTGGGATCCTGAATGTTTTCAGTGACTTTTTCTAAAGCCTTATTGAGCTGTACTGAAAGCTTCCCTCCTGCAAACTCCTCTAAATTAAAATGCTTCATTGTATTGCTCCTTCCTTTTATTTAAAGAACTGCTGTGGTTCTTCTTTTGCTGTTTCTTCCTGCGGTTCCTGTTTCTCTGGTTCTGTCGTTTCCTCTACTGCTTCCTGCAGATCCTGATCTAATACAATATTTTCTTCTGAAACTGTATCTGCATAATCTTTTGTTCCATCTTCATGGATCACCGCCATATCAGATTCCATTGCATTCTGCATATCAATGCTCATGATTCCCCATTTACTGATCAACTGGCGAAGCATTGTTTTATATGCCATCTGATCAAAATCCTTGTACCAGTGGGAAGAATACATCCATGAATCTTTTGGATCATAATTTCCTACTTCATAGTCTTCAAAAGATACTTTTTCTTTTGTTCCGTATTTTGTGTTAATCTTTGTCGCATCCTTTGAAAATGCTGCTGAATATTTATCTGCATGCGACATCATCTGTTTCTTGGACCAGTAAATTGCTTTTCTGAATCCGTTGGTCAATTCAAAGCTTGCATAATATCCCATCGTTGGTGCTTCTTCTCGTTCATCCCATTTGTCAATCATCAAATTAATTTTGATTTCTTCATTGAGTGGGTCAAAGTATTCAAGTTCACCTTCTTTTATTGCCAGTACATTAAGCTTACGATACTGTCCTGATCTAATCGCAAGTTGAATATATCCTTTGTACCCCAACTGAAATTGAGCAATTTTTCCATACTTTTTATCATTAAAAGGTACAAGATAGTAATGCCCTAATTGTGGAGAAGGTGATAATTTTAAAGATTCTCCCAACAAAGATCCTGAAAGAATAGACTGGTTTGTACATTCTTTTAGTGATTCATTATTATTTACTGCTGAAATCACTCCTGTAATAAAACGCTGTCTATTATCCTTCCCCAATGCCTGATCAATGTTTGATATTACGGCCATGCTATTAAGAAATGTTGTGATTCCTGTTTTTGTGGACTGTGTTTTTGTCCTGTTTGCTAAACTGTTTCCAACTGCCATTTTATAATTCCTCCTTTGGATCTATGATTTTAAATTCTTCACATACTTTTTGTACTAGACTAAGTCTTGCGTTAACTTCTTTAAAGTTATGTTCTTTTACAGTACATCGGAATGTGATTGTTGATATTTTTTCTCCTGTCTTATTTACTGATTTCTGTGCTTTTACTGGCTTTTCTTTGCTTTTGCCTGCAAATACTACTTTCTTTGCTTCTTCTTGTGATCGTTGTTTTCTTTGTTGCTCTTCCTGCTTTAGTTGTTCCTCGTATATTGCTTTCTGCTTCGCTGTCTCCTCTAATTTTTGTTTTTTGTTGATTGCTGCAGTAAGATCAAAGTTCTTTAGATACTCTTCTTTCATCTCATAAGCAAAGGAACTTGTGTCTGCATTTATGACGAATAAATCATTGTCAACCTTGTCACGAATTTCTGTAATCTCCTTTGTGATTGATTTAAACGTTGTTGATACATTTAACCAGGACTCCTTAAAAATTTTGTCAAACGTTACTACGTCAGCGAGTCCACCGATTGTTTTTGCATAGATTTCTTTGACCTTTTCAAGTTTTTCCTGTCTTGTTGCTTCTTCGTATCCTTTGATCTGCGTATCAATATTTGTAATTGCTTTATTAACAATACCAATCAGTTCTTTCTCTTGTTTCTCAAATGCTGAATATGGTTCTGTAATCTGTTTTTTTATTTCTTTTCGTTTGCTCTCTAAAGCTTCCACAAATTTATTAAGATTTGCACGATCTTTTTTTGCATCTTTTACTTGATCCGCTGTATAAACCAGATTCATGTAATCATTTACTTTTCCTTGGATTTCTGTTTTTAACTCTTCATAGTTCCAGTCAATCTCTTTCAGAAATCCCTCTTCCTGTGGATTGTATATCTTAAGTTCCATACATTTCTCCTTTTTATATTTCCGGAAGGATTAAATGTGGCTGTTGCCTTTTTTCGACTTTCTGCCAGAACTCTTCTTCCGCTTGTTTTAATATCTCAATATCTTCTTCTACATCTGATCGCTCAATATGATAATCTTTTGTCTCCAGTCTGATCTGGCCCTGCCATACTGATTTAAGTTGTGCTCTCAGTTCAACAAACTCATATTCAGTAACTAACAGATAATGCAACACCTGTATGTAATAGTTGTCCGGAATCTGATCTCTCCATTTTTCTCTCTGCATGCTTTGCAAGATATTAGTTGTCTTGATTTCTAAGATTCCTTTGCGACCATCCTGATCGGTTAGTTCTCCATCCAAGGATGCATGTGCCCATGGATACTTTTCATTCCGGATCATGTTGTCTCCGAAGTACTCAACCTTGTACTCTGGATGGTCAAGTGCGAACAGCGATCTAAGCAACGGCTCCGCATCATGTCCATACCTTACATAATCTTCTCCGGAGATATCTGCAGGTGCTCTCTGTCCTATTTTTTCTAAGTATAGATCAACGTTAGTTTTATAAGGGCTAAGACCTAACACTGCAGATGCATCAGATCCACCAATCCCATGCCTTGCATTTAACCAGGAATCAAAGGAATCGAACTGAATCCGTTTGATTCCTCTGCTAATCTCAATCTCCTGCATCTTTAAACCTCTTTCCCAATTCTTTTAATTTAGGAAAGACAAGATCAAACTGTTCTTCTGACATTTCGCAAAACTCAATTCCTGCATTTCCATACTTTTCTCCAATAATCAAGGCGTTACCAAGAATCGGGTATCCATGGCGATCTGTCTCATACAGCCATGAAGCTATCTTGTTTAATTTGGTTTCGTCGCAATGAAAATAAAATTCTTCATCAACCAACATACTTACTTTTGATCCCGGAACATTTTTGACCTCAATTCCTGCACCGATCTCTGTATATAATCTCTTGGGCTGTACATGTTCAATTAGCTCACATCTGTTTCCGATGTGTTCTTTCAACTTTTTCCATGATTTAAGTCCCTCATCTGGATATTCCAGCTCTTTTACCTCATTATCAGTTGTGATCAAAATCATCTTTCCCATTGTTCTTTCTCGCTTTCCGTGCTATAATGCACTTGATAATTTTTTGTCATTTGTGCCTTTGGAAGTTGCCGCTTCCTTGGCACTTTTTTCTTTTATCAGGTTTCTTACTTTCATGTATGCTGCGAGCTCTCTGGACTCTAAATACACAACAGCTTCATTAGATCCCTGCTCTGCTCGCTCAACAGATTTCTGTTGAATCTTAATCATTTCATCCAACTCTTGTAGCAATATCTTCTCGTCAATCATTTTTTCGCCCCCTTTCATTTCATTGTTAGCTTATCAAGCATCCATTTCATTGTTTTCTTCCCAATCTTTGTTTTAGAAAAAACGAAACAAATGATCATACTAACTAATACATAAAGTGTAAATACTATTGCTGTTGCCATTTATGCTCCTTTCTCTGGTTGATATAAAACACCTGTCACTTCCCAAAATAACTTTGGACTGATGTAATAATTAATCTTCTTACTTCCTGGCTTTCTAAACGCATATCCGATTGGAAGCCACCCTGCTTCAATGCCTGCCCGGATAAAGCAAGCATCTTTTCCCATCTTCTTTGCTGCATACGCTACCGGTACATTCCCAGAAGGAAATTGTTCTGGTGCATTTGCATATGCTGCCAAGATTCTTAGATCTTGTCTTCTGCTCATGTCTTTCACCTACCTTTCTTCAGATGGCTTAATTCCCTGCCCGACAATTGAGTGCTATTTTTAATAATTAACCAATTTAGGGAGGAATTTCGTGTATCGGACAGAGGATTAAGCCATCTGCATTTATTTACAGTTGATAAAATCATTCAAAGCTTGTATAATAGTACAGTTGCACACAGTACTATATATTGTGTCGAATATATGTTTTTATACATTATCTTGTATTTTTGTATTGACCTATTGATATTTTAGTGGTATTCTATTCCAGCAAAGAGATATGCGTGTTCCATTAGAAAGGGGGGGCTTAATATGCCAAAACGTATCACTGTGACTCAGGAATCAAATACCGGAAGAAATGAATGCTTCCACGATAACTTTACTGGCGCAAACATGACTCGTAATCAGTTTGTAAATCAGATCAAGCAAGGAAATTATGAAAATTATCATGTACGAAACATCAATGGTGTAGATACACCTGTTTCCAATCCAGACAATACAAGAAATAACAATTTAGGTTAATCATCATCCGACACGCATACCACTTTGTATCCATCTAGCACGATAATATTTGTGTCGGTAATACTGGCGATTAGCTCGTTATCCGAACCAACAACCCGTATCTCTGAATATTCATTTTCAGAAATTTTCATCTTTTACTCACTTCCTCAATTCCAAAAAGATAGTTTGCATCCACATTAAACTCTCCTAACACTTCAAGTAACTTTTGAATATCAATTACTTTAATGATTCTGCGACCATTCAACATATCACTTAGTTCTTGGGCAGTCATTTGTGTCTTTTCTGCAATAACTGTCTGTTTTATACCTTTATCTTTGATTGCTTTTTTTAAGCGAATTGCAACAATGCCATTTGCTTTAGATACTGCATTCATTTTATCTTTCTCACCTCCTGGTTATTTAGTTTCGTTTTTGTGAACTTCTTTTGTAAAAAAATATACTCCTATCTCATTAGGAATAATACCAAGAACTTCTGATCCCCGATCAATGTCCTTCTGCGAAAAATAAGACTTTCCCTGAAAAACGTTTGTCAAATAGTTATGTGATCGTCTTATCTCTCTCGCAAATGTGCCTTCTGTTCCACATTTTTCTTTAATTCGTCCGCGTAATTTTGAATAATCATACTTAGGCTCTGCGAACAAGTTAATCACCTTCTTTCTTTTGTTCCGTTTTTGTGAACCTATATCTAGTATAACACATCATTTACACTTGTCAATTCTTTTTTTCACATTTTCGGAACTTTTTTTCAAATATTCGTTGTAAATGTGAACTTTTAATGTTATAATCCGAGTATAGTACATATAAGAAAGAAGGTGTTCATTTGAAAAAAGACACAAGCACAAGGCTTCAAGAGTTAATGGATATAAAAAATATTAACCAAGTCGACCTATGTCAACGTACTGGTATTCCAAAGTCATCTATGTCAATGTATTTAAGTGGTGAAAGAAGCCCGAGGCAGAATAGACTATCTCAAATTGCAGAAAAATTCAATATATCTGAAGCATGGTTAATGGGGTATGATGTACCTATGGAAAGAACTGATTCTCTATCGGATGAAACTTTATCGCAGAAAGATAAACGCGATATTTTAGATATTATAAGTTCTACCAAGGCTGAATTATTATCCCAAGAAGGATTAATGTTTGATGGTGATCCTGCTTCTCCTGAAGCAATCGAGTCTATTTTAAACGCAATGGAAATTGGTATGGAGATGGCTAAGAAAAAGAACAAGGAAAAATACACACCTAAAAAATATAAAAAGGACTGATGTGAATGGACATAAAAAAGATTGTAAATTCGCTTGTCAAAAAACATAAAACTAGAAATCCCTTTGAGATCATCAAAGGGCTAAACGTTATCCTTGTGCCGGTGCCGCTTGAGGGTGTCAGAGGATTTTATCAATATTTCCAAAGAAATAACATTATTTATATTGATGATTCTCTTCCGGAGCATGAACAGATTCTTGTCTGTGCACATGAATTAGGACATATGTTACTACATAAAAAAGCTAACGCTCTCTTCATGGATACATATACCGGATTTAATACAACAAAGTATGAGAAAGAAGCTGATCTATTTGCTATGGAACTTCTGGTTCCGGATGAAATATTTTTAGAGTACCAGGAATACACAACTGGTCAGATCGCACGTGCACTTGGATATGATGAAGAACTGATTAAATTAAAATTAAAATAAGGAGAAATGTATATGAGAAAAAGACTTTTAACAATTGGATTAGCAACGTTAATGGCTATTTCTATAACCGCTTGCGGTGGAAATTCTAAAAAAGATGAATCTAAAAGTACTACCACAACAGCCAAAAAGCTTACTACTGAAGAAAAAATTAAAAAATTAAAAGGTCAACCTGTCGATAAAACCATCAAAAAATTAAAACAGTATGGATACAAAGGTGAATATTCTGCTGATGGCGTAGATTTTACAGATTTTATTGATGATTTCAAAGATGATTACCTTACTGGAAAAATGGAAATTGATAATGATTCTAAAACTGTAAAAATTGAACTAGTCTTAGCTTCAAATAAAAAAGCTAAATCCGATGAAAAGAATCTGGAAAGCAAATTAGAAAAAGGAGCTTCTTGGACCGCTGTAAAACATTATGGCGAAGATAAATATGGAAAAGATTTTAAATTACACTATCTAAAGGGTAAAATAACCGAAAGCATGGATGATAAAAATACTTGGTTCTTGAAAGCAGAATGTACTCTTAACGGAGAAAAGAAAACTTGTGAAGCAAAGGTATCTGGATCAACCGATAATCCAACTGTAAAATCATTCGATATTTATTAATTTAATAAAACCGCCCAGTTACCAACTGGACGAAACATTGCGACATCGCAACAACGGAACTTTGAAAATATAGTATACTTACCCAGGAAGTCGTCAGGGTGCGAAACGTCTCTGTTTCCGAGCCTAACGGAAAGGAGACAATTTCTTATGACTACATATGAAGAATTGACTTTAATTGTGAACGCAGCTTTACTAATTGTAGCAATATTGACATATACACATAAGAAATAGCACCTCAGCTCTGGCAAAGTAAAGGTGCTATTTCAGTAAACCATATTTTCGCCGGAAACGGATAGGTTTCGTCTATCGTGCCGACTTCCTTGTTAAGTATATTATAATCAAAGTTCTTAGATTTTTCAATACCATTTCGGTGATCTCGCCCAAATGGTTAATCAAACTTATTAAATACATAATGAAAGGAGTGATATTCTTGAGTTTTGTTATTGGATGCGTGTCATCAAATGCTGTCATTATCGCTAGTGATGGCCGTTGTTGTAATCTTGATGGCACTATTAAAACTGAGCATTACAACAAGACAAGAAAAATTAATTCAAACACAATTATTGGTTATTCTGGGTCAACAGAGGCATGCGAATTTGCTTTAAAACAGCTTGATACAGTACTTAAAAATTCTCCAGAGAAAAGAATTTCTGACTTTTACGCTGATGAAATTGCAAAAATTTTGTATGATATTATTCCAATCATAAATTTTTCAGAGGGACTTATTGTGCAATTTATTGTCGGTGGTATTTCTCGTGAAAAAGGAACTATAATGTATGCTTTCGGAAATACTAACCAACAAGAACTTATTCCTTGTTTTCCTAGTTCTACATGGAATTGCTCATTTCTCTCTCCACCAAACACAGATGGGAAACCTATTTTCCTTAAAAATTCTGAGAGTGGTCAATACAATACTTTAAGAGACATATTAATTGCATCTATTCATGAAATGGCTGATCTTGATTCTTCTGTGAATAAAAACTGTTTTTTTCAAACGATACTTCTAGATAATCAGGGATAATTTTAAATACTTAACTTTTTCATATACAAAGAAAAACAGTCTCATTTCTGAGACTGCTTTCATAGATTTCCATGTCGATCGTTAGATCGAAACGGTATCATCTATCACCAACAAATAGATTATACCATTTCTTTCTAACGTCTGGCAAGGCGTTATTTTTATACAAATTTATAAGAAAGGAATGATGATATATGGCACTGATCAAATGTCCAGAATGCGATTTACAAGTAAGTGATCACGCAATTGCTTGTCCTCACTGCGGATATCCTATTAATACTAAAGCGGCCAAACAACAACAATCAAAATCTCGTAGAAAAAAACGTCTCCCTAACGGTTTCGGCCAGATCACTAAAATAAAAAATAACAATCTCCGAAACCCATACAGAGCTATGGTTACTGTAGGAAAAGACTTCTATGGTAAACCAATCTGCAAACCACTAAAACCAAATGCTTATTTCAAAACTTACAACGATGCTTATGCTGCATTGGTTGAATACAACAAAAATCCTTATGATTTAGATGACGATCTGACAGTAGAACAACTTTATGAAAAATGGACCGATGAATACTTCAAGACTTTAACCAATCCATCCAGCATACGAACTATCAAGTCTGCTTGGAACTACTGCTCTGCTATTTACAACATGCGTGCTAAAGATTTAAGACCCCGGCACATTAAAGGCTGCATGGAAGATGGTACATATGTTGTTGATGGTGTAGAGAAAAAAGCATCTTCAAGTACAAAAACAAAAATAAAATCTCTATTTAATCTTATGCTTGACTACGCAAACGAAAATGATCTTGTAGAAAAGAACTATGCTCGAACATTTAAGTTATCTGATGATATTATTAAAGATGTCGAGGGAGAAAAGAAAGATCATATTGACTTCACAGATGAAGAAATGCAAAAATTATGGAATAACTTATATGATGTAGACTATGTAGATGTGCTACTAATCCAGTGTTATAGCGGATGGCGCCCACAGGAATTAGGCTTGTTAAAGATGGAGAATGTTGATTTAGAAAATTGGTTTATTACTGGCGGTATGAAAACTGATGCTGGAAAAGATCGTGTGGTTCCAGTCCATCCGAAGATTCGCAGCTTAATAAAACATCGTTACCAGGAAGCTTTATCTCTTGGAAGCGAATACTTGATTAATTGTACTGATACTAAAACCCATCGAAGTAGCTTAAAACTCACATATGGTAAATATCGACATAGAGTTGAAAAGATTGTTAACAAGCTGGAATTAAATCCAGAACATCGTGCTCACGATGGACGTATCCAATTTGCTACAATGGCAAAAGATGCAAAAGTAAATGAATATGCTCTAAAACGTATCATAGGACATAAAATCGACGACCTCACAGAAAAGACCTATACAAAGAGAAAAAGAGAATGGCTTATGGAAGAGATTCTAAAGATAAAATAGAATATTACATAACAAAAAACAGAGTCAAGACTTACCATCTCGGCTCTGTTTTTTGTTATTCTGATGTAGGAGTCGTGTGTACGAATAATGTATGAATAATGTACGAATCGTCCACTTTTCACTACTTCTTACCACTTTTAACTCCGTTCAAAAACCACGTATTTAAGCGGTTTCTTAGAATTTACCTGCTTTAGCAGCTTCTTCGATAGATACAGCTACTGCAACTGTAGCTCCTACCATTGGGTTGTTACCCATACCGATTAATCCCATCATTTCTACATGGGCTGGTACTGAAGAAGATCCTGCGAACTGAGCATCACTATGCATACGTCCCATAGTATCTGTCATTCCGTAAGAAGCTGGTCCTGCAGCCATGTTATCTGGATGTAATGTACGTCCTGTACCACCACCAGAAGCTACAGAGAAGTATTTTTTACCCTGTTCGATACATTCTTTTTTGTATGTACCTGCAACTGGATGCTGGAAACGAGTTGGGTTTGTAGAGTTACCTGTGATAGATACGTCTACACCTTCTTTGTGCATGATTGCAACACCTTCTGTTACATCGTTAGCACCGTAGCAGTTAACCTTAGCTCTTAATCCTTCAGAGTAAGATTTTCTGAATACTTCTTTTACTTCACCTGTGTAGTAATCCATTTCAGTTTCAACATATGTAAATCCGTTAATTCTGGAAATGATCTGTGCAGCATCTTTTCCTAATCCGTTTAAGATAACTCTTAAAGGTTTCTGACGAACTTTGTTCGCTTTTTCAGCGATTCCGATAGCTCCTTCAGCAGCTGCGAAAGATTCGTGACCTGCTAAGAATGCGAAACATTCTGTTTCTTCTTCAAGAAGCATCTTTCCTAAGTTACCATGTCCAAGACCTACTTTACGCTGATCAGCTACAGATCCAGGAATACAGAATGCCTGAAGACCTTCACCGATAGCAGCAGCAGCGTCTGCAGCTCTTCTGCAACCTTTTTTGATTGCGATAGCAGCACCTACTGTGTAAGCCCATTTTGCATTTTCGAAACAGATTGGCTGAATTCCTTCAACCTGAGCATAAACATCTAATCCAGCAGCTTTTGTAATTTCAGCAGCTTCTTCGATAGAATTGATTCCATACTCTTTTAAAACAGCAAGAATCTGTTTTTCTCTTCTTTCATATGATTCAAATAAAGCCATTATTCGCTACCTCCTATTCCTTTCTTGGGTCAATAATCTTAACAGCGTCATCAACGCGTCCGTACTGACCTTTGGCCTTGTCAAGTGCTGTCTGAGCATCGTCTCCAGCTTTGATGAAGTCCATCATTCTACCAAAGTTAACAAACTGGTATCCAATGATTTCATCATCAGCGTCAAGAGCGATACCTGTAACGTATCCTTCAGCCATTTCAAGGTAACGAGGACCTTTCTTAAGTGTTCCGTACATTGTACCAACCTGAGATCTTAATCCTTTTCCTAAGTCTTCAAGACCAGCACCGATTGGAAGTCCTTCTTCAGAGAATGCACTCTGAGTTCTTCCGTATACGATCTGTAAGAATAATTCTCTCATTGCTGTATTGATAGCATCACAAACTAAGTCTGTATTTAATGCTTCTAAGATTGTTCTTCCTGGTAAGATTTCAGATGCCATAGCAGCTGAATGTGTCATTCCTGAACATCCGATTGTTTCTACTAATGCTTCCTGGATGATACCTTCTTTAACGTTAAGAGTTAATTTACATCCTCCCTGCTGAGGTGCACACCAACCAATACCATGTGTTAATCCTGAGATGTCTGTTACATCTTTCGCTTTTACCCATTTTGCTTCTTCAGGAATTGGGGCAGCTCCATGGTTTACACCCTGAGCTACTGTACACATTTGTTCTACTTCATGTGAATAAATCATGTTGAAACTCCTTTCAGTATTAAAAATAACACTATTATTTTAGCACATCGTTAAAAATAAAACAACAAATTATCTTAAGAACTTCGTTAAGTTTTTCAATGTTTTTGTTGGTTTGTGTGATAAAAATAATTTTTTTGTCAAGTTGTTTTTCTTTTATACAAAAAATCTCGAATTTTCATTTTTTTTAGTTAATTCAGTAAATTGTCTGAATTCTATTCCCCTTGTTTTCTTTAGGAATTGCGGGTATAATTTAATACATATTTTTTATAACAGAAAGGAATTATGATTATGAGTCATTATGATTTAGAAACAAAATGTCTTCATTCTGGTTACACTCCTAAGAAAGGAGAACCATGTGCACTCCCTATTTATCAGAGTACTACTTTCAAATATGATACAACCGATGAAATGGGACAGTTATTTGATCTGAAAGCAGAAGGATATTTCTATACACGTCTTCAGAATCCTACAAACGATGCTGTGGCTGCCAAAATCGCTGATCTTGAAGGAGGTGTTGCAGGACTTCTTACTTCTTCTGGACAGGCTGCGAACTTCTATGCGATCTTTAATATCTGTGAGGCTGGAGATCATGTTGTTGCAGCTTCTACGATCTATGGTGGAACATTTAACCTTCTGGGTGTTACATTAAAGAAACTTGGAATTGACTGTACATTCGTTGATACTGATGCAAGTGCTGAAGAAATTGCCGCTGCATTTAAACCAAATACCAAAGTTTTATTTGCAGAGACAATTGCAAACCCTGCACTTGTCATTCTTGATATTGAGAAATTTGCAAAGGTTGCCCATGAACATGAAGTTCCATTGATCGTTGACAATACTTTTGCAACACCGATCAACTGTCGTCCTTTTGAATGGGGTGCTGACATCGTCACACATTCAACAACAAAATATATGGATGGACACGCTGTTCAAGTTGGTGGTGCGATCATTGACAGCGGAAACTTTGACTGGGACGCTTATGGGCACAAATATCATGGTCTT
This sequence comes from Clostridiales bacterium, assembly GCA_019423795.1. Classification (GTDB taxonomy): domain Bacteria; phylum Bacillota; class Clostridia; order Lachnospirales; family Lachnospiraceae; genus Anaerostipes. The sequence goes on along the minus strand of JAHZAT010000088.1, from coordinate 30,418 downwards.
ACTGAACCTGATGAATCTTACCATGGTGTCGTTTATACAAAACAATTTGGAAAGAAAGCTTATATCACAAAAGCTACAACACAGCTGATGCGTGACCTTGGTTCCATTCCATCCCCTGAAAACTGTTTCTTATTAAATCTTGGATTAGAAACTCTGCCTTTGCGTGTAGAACGTCATTGTGAAAATGCTCAGAAAGTCGCTGAATTCTTAGATGCTCATGAAAAAGTATCTCATGTTATTTATGCCGGACTTCCTGATGATAAATATCATGAACTAGCACAAAAATATATGGATGAGGGAAGAACCTGTGGTGTTATTTCCTTTGAACTGACTGGTGGACGTGATGCTGCAGTACGTTTTATGGATAACTTGAAATTAGCAAATATTGCGACACATGTTGCTGCATCCAAAACGATGGTACTTCACCCTGCAAGTCATACACATCGCCAGATGAACGATGAACAGTTAAGAGAAGCTGGAGTTTCTCCTGGAATGATCCGTTTATCTGTTGGAATTGAAAGTGCAAAAGATATTATCAATGATCTGAAAGAAGCACTTAAAAATGCATAATTTTACAATTAATTCTATCACATAAAAATCTATAATATAAGCCTAACCACCAATTTACATCTGATAGTTAGGCTTATTTTTAATTAATCAAAGAAATCATATTCACATCCATCGGCATATACTACCTCATTTTTATTATAATATCAATTAATTGTTATAACACAAAACAGGCATTCCCCACAACATTATTGCCTAAATGTTGTGAAAAATGCCCGCTTTTTATAGTCATTTATGCCATATCATTTATGATATGCTTTTATTCATCCCAGTTTGTATAAACTTCCTGAACATCATCATCTTCATCCAGAAGATCTAATGTTTTCTGAATATTCTTAATATCTTCTTCACTTGTAAGTTCAACCATAGTACCAGGGATCATTGTTACACTGGCATCTGCCATAGGAACTTCTTCTTTTTCCAGAGCTTCTCTAACTGCGCTGAAATCTTCTGGCGTTGTCAATACTTCAAAGCTGTCTTCTTCTTCATTGAAATCTTCTGCTCCAGCATCTAATGCCATCATCATAAGATCATCAGCATCCATTTCACATTCTTCTTTAGAGATAATGATCTGTCCTTTTTTTTCGAACATGTAAGATACACATCCTGGTGTTCCTACGTTACCATTTCCTTTTGTGAAAGCATTTCTTACATTAGATGCTGTACGGTTTTTGTTATCTGTTAATGTATCTACGATAATAGCAACTCCACTTGGCCCATATCCTTCATATGTAATCTGTTCGTAATTAACAGAATCTGCATCTCCAGCAGCTTTTTTGATACCACGTTCAATCGTGTCATTTGGCATGTTGTTTGCTTTTGCTTTTGCAATGACATCACGTAATCTGCTGTTGTTATCTGGATCTGGTCCACCTTCTTTAACTGCTACTGCAATTTCTCTTCCAATAACTGTGAAAATTTTTCCTTTTTTCGCATCATTTTTTTCTTTTTTGTGTTTGATGTTCGCAAATTTACTGTGTCCTGACATCTTTTTCTTCCTTCCTTTTCCTTTTTTCTACCTTTACCTGCCGGATCATGTTGTCATGAATATCGACAGATTTAAAGGAATATCCTTGGTAGATTATTTCTATTTCTTCATTGTCTTCTGGTAAATGTCCCAGCTGATCAATTAAAAATCCATTCAGTGTCTCAATATCTTCAACGTCAAACTCGATTCCAAGTGTATCCTCAAGTTCTTCAAGTCTTGTACTTCCGCGTACAAGATAAACATCTGCCCATCCGATCTTAGTGATATTACGATCTTCAACATCATATTCATCTAAGATATTACCTACGATAACCTCTAACATATCTTCCATAGATACAATACCTTCTGTCTGGCTATATTCATCAATGACGATCGCCATATGAATCTTCTTGGTCTGCATCTCTTGGAAAAGAACGGATAGATTCATCGTCTGATGAACAAAAAACGGCTCTCTTGCAATATCAGAAAGCTTTGCTTCTTTCTGATTGAGGTATGCATCGATTACATCTTTTAAATAAAGCACTCCTACAATATTATCAATATCATCTTCATATAATGGATATCTTGAATACGGCTCATCTAACATGTAATTTAATGCCTTCTCCACGGACATGGTCATATCAATGGCATCGATCTTCTTTCTTGAAGTCATAACGTCTGTAACATCTTTATCTCCAAACTCAAAGATATTCGTGATCATACGGGCTTCCCCTTCCATGATCGCACCTTGTTCATGTCCTTCGTTGACAATGTTCATGATCTCTTCTTCATATTCATTGTCTTCATCCTCTTCATGTTCCTGTTCTGATGTATGCAGTTTCTTCTTGTTTTCCAAAATCTTCTCTCTTTGCTTCATGAAAAAATATCCAGCCACAAATCCAACAATAACTGCTAAAATGATCATCACAAGTACCGAGGGAGTAAATCCTTCCATTTCTTTCTCCTTTATCTTCTAGAAATTAAGACTATGCAAATTTAAATATATCATTTCTAAGAAAAAAGGTCAATATCGTACCATTTCTGTTATGTATCAAGACTTAAACTGATCTTCAGTGCATGATCCACCTGTTTTAGAAATGTACAATTTAAATGACATACCTTTTCTCTTAAACGGCTTTTATCGATCGTCCTGATCTGTTCTAACAAGATCACAGAATCTTTTTCCAATTCACATCTGTGACAGTCGATTGGTACATGCGTTGGCAGTTTTGCCTTATTCATCTTACTTGTGATCGCTGCACAGATGATCGTTGGACTATATTTGTTGCCCGCATCATTTTGCAGAACGATCACAGGACGGATACCGCCTTGTTCTGAACCAACGACTGGCCTCAAATCTGCATAAAATATATCGCCTCGCTTAATTACCATAAGCATAAACACTCTCCATTTCTTTTTAAATATTCTATGAAGAGTATTTACAATTCTTTCAAAAGTATTCAAAAAATTCCCTATTTTTCAAAATATTCAGCTTCTTTGATCTCACCATTGCGAATATAAACACGAGGGACTCGTTTTCCGATTCCGCAGACAAATTCATAATTGAATGATCCTGCAAGATTTGCAACTTCTTCTACAGTTAACATCTTATTGCCATCGTGTCCAACTAATGTTACTTCATCCATCACAGAAATGCCTTCAATATCTGTAACATCAACCATAAACTGATCCATACAGATTCTTCCGATGATCGGAGCATACTGCCCACGGATCAAAACTCTTCCCTTGGATGAAAGTGCTCTTGGATATCCATCTGCATATCCAACTGGAATTGTTGCGATCTTTGTCTTCTTGTCTGTGACATAAGTATGGTTATAGCTGATTCCCTCTCCAGGTCCTACTTCCTTAATGTATACAATATGTGTCTTCAATTCCATCGCTGGTTTTAAATCTAATACATCTTTTGATACTTCTTCGGATGGATATAATCCATAAGTGATGATCCCTGATCGTACCATATCTTTTCTAAAACCAGCCAGATCAATGATCGATGCACTGTTTGATACATGCTTGATCGGAATATAAATATCTTTTTCTTCTAACCATTTAATAAACTGATCGTATTTACGTTCCTGTTCGTACGCAGATGTCTTATCTGCTTCATCTGCACATGCAAAATGAGTAAAGATTCCTTCAATCTTGATATTTGGTAGTTTAGAAATTCTCTCAACAATCTCTACAGATTCCTGTGTTGGTTTAAATCCAATACGATTCATTCCTGTATCAAGTTTAATATGAATCTTTGCAACTTTTCCTAAAGCCTGTGCGATCTTAGATAAAGATTCTGCCATCTCATAACAAAATACTGTTGGCTCGATCTCATACTGGATCAATGAGCTGTACTGATATTCTGATGTATATCCTAAAATCAAAATTGGTTTTTTAATCCCATGATTTCGAAGTGTGATTCCCTCTTCAAGGATCGCAACTGCAAATGCATCAACCCCAATCTTATTTAATTCTTTTGCGATTGGCACTGCTCCATGTCCATATCCGTCAGCCTTAATCACTGGCATTACCTTGACACCTTCTCCAACAACACGTTTTACTTCCTGTATATTATGACAGATTGCATCCAGATCAATGACTGCATGCACTCTATAGTACTGATTCATAGCTTCCTCCTGTAACATCCTTTATGTGAGTGATAATATCTGATGCGATCATGCTGTAAGCACCCAGATCACGTCTTGCATGATCTCCTGCAAGGCCGTGAAGATAAACTCCATGAACTGCTGCCTCATGAGCAGCTAATCCGCCTCCTAAAAGGCCTGTGATCATTCCGGCAAGAACATCTCCACTTCCTCCAGTTGCCATTCCATCATTTCCACTTTGATTAATATACACCAAATCACCTTCTTGTGCAACGATAGTTGCTGCATCTTTTAAAACTGCAATGCAATGATATTTTTTTGCAAGCTCATATGCATTCTGACATAAATCTTCTTTCATTTGCATAATATCACATGACATCAGTCTTGATGCTTCCATCAGATGTGGAGTCAAGATCAGTCCATATGGATAATTAATTTCCATATCATATCTGCTGATCGTATTTAATCCATCTGCATCAATAACTAATGGTTTTGTTCCTTCCTCAAGAATCATTTCCAACATTTCTTTTGTCTCTTCACTAACTCCGATTCCTGGGCCAAATAAGATACAATCACACCAATTTAGAGATTCTTTTAAATCTTTTCGTTCTCCAAATAAAATTTCTGGAAGTTTTGTCTGTAAAACTGAACGATTCTGTACATCTGAAAGCACTTTTACAAGACCTGCTCCCATCCGCAATGCTGCTTCTGCTGCAAAACATGCTGCTCCTGACATCGTTTTATTTCCAGCAATGATCAAAACTTTTCCATAACTTCCCTTGTTGGAATATGCTTTCCTTTCTGGCATTAAATGATCATCTGCTTCCAATGTGTATCCCGTTGCATATTTTTTAATCGTCTGGTTGTGAAATCCAATGGATACAAGTTTTATATTCCCACAGTATTCACGTCCTGGATATAATAAATGTCCTCTTTTATAACTGCCAAATGTGACCGTTATTGCTGCATGAACAGCACATCCAAGAACTTTTCCGCTGTCTCCACTGATACCAGACGGAATATCGATTGCAATGACAGATTTGCCACATGCATTGATACGCTCAATCATTTCTTTGTAAATACCGCCAACTTCTCTGGAAAGTCCAACTCCAAAAATTCCTTCGATCAAAAGGTCATATTCATGAAAATTTGCATTTTCTAATGGAAAATATCCAAGATTTTTAAGAATCTGAAGCTGTAATTTCAGATCATCTGAAGCTTTTTCCAAATTTCCAACAATCATATAATCTACCAGATAGTCCTGTTCAAGCAAAATTCTTGTACAGGCAAGAGCATCCCCTCCATTATTACCAATTCCTGAAATTACCAGAATTCTCTTGGAATGATCGATCATCTGCACTGCATAGTCTGCAACCGCTTTTGATGCTCTCTCCATCAGCACAAGCCCTGGAATTCCTATTCCATGAATTGTTTCATAATCAACCGTCTGCATTTCCTGATTCTTTAATACATATTTCATACGCATTCTCCTATCGCAAATGCCTGTGCAAATTCCTTTGTATTAGTGATCGATACATGGATCTTTATGATCTTCTTATCCTTCGCAAGCTGTCTTGCACCCCCATATAATTTCACATATGGTGCCCCAAACTTATCTCTTAATACTTCGATCTCATATGGTTCCATACCGAAAAAGCCGGTTCCAAATACTTTGGAAACGGCTTCTTTTACAGCAAAATTGCCAGCTAAAGTCGCAGCATTGTCTTTTGCACACGCTAATTCAGTTGTTGTAAAAATTCTTGTAAGACGACTTCCTCTATGAAGCATCTCTTCTATTCTTCCTATCTCTACAAGATCTGTTCCTATTCCAGCAATCATCTCATCTATCACCTGCTGTGCCTATTGTTCCTGTTCTTGTTCTTCTCTATTGTGAACATTATATGTTAACGTCATCAGACTCTCTGCCAGATGGACATTCTCTACCGTAACATTATCCGGCAGATGAAGATCGATCGGTGCAAAATTCCAGAATCCTTTGATTCCCCATTCTGCCATCTTCTTGGCGATCGCTGGTGCCTGATCTTTCGGTATCGTCAGTGCAGCGATCTTGATGCCGTGTGTCTTAATAAAGTTCTCAAGTTCATCTGTATCAAGAACTTTCACTCCACGAACAGAAATTCCGATCAGTTTTGGATTGACATCAAATAATGCCATAACTTTATATCCATAATCTTCATTAAAAGACTGGTAATTAGCAAGTGCCTGTCCAAGGTTACCTGCTCCTACAATGATCATGTCATTTCTCTTATCCAATCCTAAAATCTTGCCAATCTCTGTATATAAATTATCTACATTATACCCGTATCCCTGCTGTCCAAATCCGCCAAAGTTATTAAGATCCTGACGAATCTGAGATGCTGTTACCATCATCTGTTCACTTAATTCTTTTGAAGATATTCTTGTAATATTCCTTGCCTTTAATGCACCAAGATAACGAAAATATCTTGGAAGGCGCTTGATAACTGCTGAAGAAATATTCTTACCTGAGTTTGCCATTTTATTCCTCCAAAATCTTTATTCTGTTTATAATTATATAAGATTGTCTAATAACTGTCAATCTTTCTATCATGAAATTATTTCATTTTCTCAAAAAATATGGTATTCTGAAAAATAATGTCAATAAAAAATTGGAAAGGGGTATCTTAATGATATTATCATGCCAGAATATCTGCAAAACTTTTGTTGAAAAACCTGTCTTGCAGAATATCTCATTTCACTTAAATGAAAACGACCGGCTGGCAATCATCGGATATAACGGTGCCGGAAAATCGACACTTTTAAAAATACTGATTGGAGAAATTTCCAGTGATGATGGGGAAATTTCTTTAAAAAAGGATGCCAGCATCGGCTATCTTGCCCAACATCAGGATCATACATTTCATCATACGATCTTTGATGAACTTCTCTCCGTTAAGAAGGAAGTCATTGAACTAGATGAACAGATGCGTACATATGAACAAGAAATGAAGCATCTGACCGGTGATGCACTGGAGCAGAAAATGAACCAGTATACAAACGCAACTCATAAATTTGAACAGTTAAATGGATTTGCTTACAAAAGTGAGATCACAGGAATCCTTAAAGGGCTTGGATTTTCCGAAGAAGATTTTTCAAAAGAGATCAATACCTTATCTGGAGGGCAGCGAACTCGTGTTGCTCTTGGTAAACTTCTTCTTAAGAATCCAGACATCCTGCTTCTTGATGAGCCGACAAACCATCTGGATGTCGATTCTATCAGATGGCTTGAAAATTATTTATCTCATTATAAAGGTGCCGTGATCATTGTATCTCATGATCGTTATTTTCTTGACAAAATTGTCAATAAAGTTATGGAGATCGACCAAGGGCATTCCATGCTGTTTGATGGAAATTATACTACATTTATTGAGAAACGCGACCAGATCAAAGCAATCCGTCTAAAAGAGTATAAAAACCAGCAACAAGAGATCAAACACCAAAAGGAAGTTATCAAAAAATTAAAGCAGTTTAATCGTGAGAAATCGATCAAACGAGCAGAAAGCCGCGAGAAAGCTTTAAACAAAATTGAAGTTTTAGAAAAACCAACTGAATATAATGCAGACATGCGTCTTAGCATTGAGCCAGAAGTAGTCAGTGGAAATGACGTTCTTACATTAAAAGATGTTTCAAAATCATTTGGAAGCAAACCTCTATTTGAAGGTCTCAGTGCAGATATCTTTCGTGAAGAACGCGTTGCCCTAATCGGTCCAAACGGAACTGGTAAGACCACCTTATTAAAGATCATTTGCAAAAAGATCAGCAATAACGGAGGAACGATCACTCTTGGTGCAGGTGTTTCTATCGGTTACTACGATCAGGCACAGGATAACTTAGATGATTCTAAAACCATCTTTGATGAAATTTCTGATGCCTATCCTGACCTGAACAATACAAAGATCCGTAATACACTTGCAGCATTTTTATTTTATGGAGAAGATGTATTCCGTCCGATCTCCTCTTTAAGTGGTGGCGAAAAAGGTCGAGTTTCCCTTGCAAAATTAATGCTTTCTCATGCAAACTTTCTGATTCTTGATGAGCCGACGAACCATTTGGATATTCAGTCAAAAGAAATCCTTGAATCAGCAATGAACGCTTACACTGGAACGATTCTGTACGTTTCACATGATCGTTATTTTATCAACAAAACAGCAACAAGAATTCTGGAAATTTCTGACCACGGATTAACTTCATATCCTGGTAATTATCAAGATTATATCGCACAGAAAGAGAAAGAAAAGGCTGCTCTAAATGCTGCTTCTACTTCCGCTGTTTCTGTTGATACGGAAGCAAAACTTGACTGGAAACAACAAAAAGAAGAACAGGCAAAGCAAAGGAAACGTGAGAACAGACTGAAAAAAGTCGAAGATATGATCACCGACCTTGAAACAAAGCAAGAAGAACTTTCCGAAGCCATGTCTTTACCTGAAAATGCTTCTGATCCTGCAAAACTAATGGAACTTAGCAACAAACAGGCAGAGATCACTTCTTCTTTGGAAGAACTTTATGAAGAGTGGGAAACTCTTTGCTAATTGATCAAAAAACATATATAATAAGAATGTTAATCGTATTTTAAACAGGAGGTTTTTATGAAATTAATATCCTTTGTTGTACCTTGTTACAACTCTCAGGAATATATGAGACACTGTATTGATACATTATTACCAGGAGGAGACCAAGTTGAAATTCTTATCGTCAATGATGGTTCTTCTGACAATACAGCTGCCATCGCCGATGAATATGAAAAAAAATATCCTGATATCTGCCGTGCTATCCATCAGGAAAATAAAGGACATGGTGGTGCCGTTAATACAGGAATCAAAAATGCAAAAGGAATTTATTTAAAAGTTGTCGACAGCGATGACTGGGTAAATGAATATGCTTATGGCGAAATTCTTGATACACTCTCTACTTTTTACAAACAAGGAACAGTTCTTGATATGCTGCTTTCCAATTATGTGTATGAAAAACAGGGTGCTAAGAAAAAAACAGTGATCCACTATCGTCACGCAATTCCAAAAGACAAGATCTTTTGCTGGGATGATGTCGGACGTTTCCCTGTCAGCCAGTATATTCTAATGCATTCTGTCATCTATCGTACAGCCCTGCTTCGTGAATGCCAGTTAGAGCTTCCAGAACATACATTTTACGTTGATAACATTTATGTATTTAAACCACTGCCATATGTAAAAACGATGTATTATCTTGATGTAAACTTCTACCGCTATTTTATCGGACGTGATGACCAGTCTGTCAATGAAGCAAACATGATCAAACGTATCGATCAACAGTTTAAAGTTACTTACATCATGATCGATTATATGGCACAGTTTAATCTTGTAAGCAAACCATTAGAACGCTATATGAAACATTATCTTTCTATCATCATGTGTATTTCTTCCGTGATCGCAGTAAAATCTGGAACAAAAGAGCATTTAAAGATGAGAAAAGAATTATGGAAATACTTATACGGAAAAGATAAAAAATTATATCGCAAGATTCGTCACAATATCACAAGCTGTGCTGTCAATCTTCCTGGATATGTTGGAAGAAAAGCCACGATCGGTATGTATAAAGCAGCCCGCAAATTTATTGGTTTTAACTAATTTTTTATATTTTAAACTATACACTCAAAAGACTCGTTTTTGCGGGTCTTTTTTGTTTCCATATGTACGTGTTCTGCGTATTCTAACAATAAAGACAGAAAGGATTTTAATGATGATAGCTTCTGTTTCAAAACAGATTCATGCTGATCTTGCACACCAGCATGGTTTTTTAGGAGAAGGCATTGGCATTGCTTATCTTGATACCGGACTTTTCCCTCATAAAGATTTTGCTCCATATTCCAGCCGTATCGCTGAATTCATAGATTTCGTACAATATCGATCTTTTAGTTATGATGATAACGGACACGGAACTCATATTACAGGAATTGCTGCTTCTTCTGCGGTCTTTGATTCTGACTATCTTGGCATCGCTCCAAAATCTCATATTATAGCATTAAAAGTATTAGATGCATCAGGAAATGGGGTTCAAAGTGCATTTTTAAAAGGACTGGACTGGATTCATAAACATCACAACTCTTATAACATCCGCATTGTCAATATTTCAATTGGAAGTTCTGCTTCAGAAGAAAGCCCTGCTTCCATAGAATTATTAACACATGTTAACACATTATGGGATGACGGCCTGATCGTATGTATTGCTGGTGGAAATCACGGACCAAAATCTCACAGTATCTCCATTCCTGGAAACAGTCCAAAGATCATTACCATTGGATCAAGTGATGATACCTCCCCAATGATCGGCAGACGCGGATTTAAAGTTCAATATTCTGGTCGTGGTCCAACCTCCTCATGTGTTATGAAACCAGACGTTGTTGCTCCTGGAACTAATATTTTTTCCTGTGCTCCAAATCACCGTTATACTTTAAAAAGTGGTACTTCCATGGCAACCCCGGTTGTTTCTGGTTCACTTGCTCTATTACTCGAAAAGTATCCTTTTTATACAAATAAAGATGTAAAAATGAAGCTTCGTAAAAACTGTGACAAATTAAAAACCCCCAGGCACCATCAGGGCTGGGGGAGGATTAATTTAAAAAAATTAATGGATTTATAAAATTTTAACTTGATTCTTCATCAAACAAAAATTCACATAAAACTTGATTACTGACAAGAATCCCTTCTTGTGTCAGCAAGATTCGATCTCCTTGTTCTTTGATAAAGCCTTGTTCTATGGATTCTTTTAGAGGTTTCTCATAAACAGAATCCACAGAACAGCCGAAACGCTCTTCGAATTTATTTTTTGAAATTCCTTTCGTCTTCCTTAACCCAAGAAACATAAACTCTTCCATCTGCTCATGAACGGATAACGGACGAGTCTGGCTGTATAGCTCATCAAATGATGTTATCTTTAGATACTGTTTCATATCCGATGGATTCTCAAAGCGTCTCTCATCCATATAAGACGATGCATTCAATCCAACACCAAGATATGGAATATGTGACCAGTAACCTAAATTATGTCGACTTTCAAAATCTTTTTTTGCATAATTTGAAATCTCATACTGTTCATATCCATATTCCTTGAGAATCTGTGCTGTCATCTGATACATCCGCACCTCATCTTCTTCCGACGGCAGAAGATCTTCTAAATTCTCATCTTCATAAAAAGGGGTTCCCTCTTCTATGATCAAACTGTAAGCTGAGATATGTTCCGGTGAAAGTTCTGCGATCGTTCTTAAGTTTTTCTCATAGGAATGAATTGTTTGCTTTGGAATTGCACTCATAAGATCGACACTGATATTACAAAATCCAGCTTCTCTCGCCCAATTGTAACATTGTAAAAACTGTTCATAGGTATGAATTCTTCCAAGATATTGAAGTTCTTCCTGAATCGTTGACTGTAATCCAAAACTGATCCTGTTGATCCCGCTTTCTCTGTATGTACAAAGTTTCTTTAAATCTACCGTTCCGGGATTCGCCTCAATCGTGATCTCTGCATTCTCACTGACCTTAAAATACTGAAAGATAACATTACAAATTTCTTTGATATACTGTTCTTTCAGATAAGATGGCGTACCACCTCCGATAAAAACAGTCACTACTTCCTCTTTTGTAAGTTTCTTTCCCCAGAAAATCAATTCTTCTTTTAATTTTGTTATATAATCATCGATCACTGCATTCTCTGCCTGAAACGAACAAAAGTCACAGTATCGACATTTGCTTTTGCAAAATGGTATATGAATGTAAAGTTCGATCTTTTTAGTCTTCATCTAATTTCAGAACACTCATGAATGCTTCCTGTGGAATTTCAACATTTCCTACCTGACGCATTCGTTTCTTTCCTTTCTTCTGTTTCTCTAACAGTTTTCTCTTACGAGAGATATCTCCACCATAACATTTTGCCAGAACGTCTTTTCTCATCGCTTTGACAGTCTCTCTTGCAATGACTTTACTTCCGATTGCTGCCTGAATTGGAATTTCAAACATATGTCTTGGAATCTCTTCTTTTAATTTAGAACACATCTTGCGTCCACGTTCATATGCTGTATCTTCATGTACAATAAATGAAAGTGCATCAACTTCTTCTTTATTGATCAGGATATCTAATTTCACAAGTTTTGATGTCTGATATCCTTTCATCTCGTAATCTAAGGATGCATATCCTCTGGAACGTGATTTTAATGCATCAAAGAAATCGTAAATGATCTCATTTAGTGGAAGTTCATAACGAAGCAATGCTCTTGTCTCTTCCATATATTCCATTCCAAGATAAACTCCACGCCTTTCCTGACATAAGCCCATGATCGCTCCGACAAATTCTGATGTTACCATGATCTCTGCTGTAACGATTGGTTCTTCCATATGATCGATCTCTGATGGATCAGGAAGATTTGATGGATTTGTCAATTCGATCATTGTTCCATCTGTCTTATATACACGATAAATAACCCCTGGTGCTGTTGTTACAAGATCCAGATTATATTCTCTCTCTAAACGTTCCTGAATGATCTCTAAATGTAATAATCCAAGGAATCCACAACGGAATCCAAATCCTAACGCAACCGATGTCTCTGCTTCAAACTGAAGTGCTGCATCATTTAACTGAAGTTTTTCTAATGCATCCCTTAAATCTGGATATTTTGCCCCATCTGTTGGATATAATCCACAATATACCATCGGATTAACCTTTTTATATCCAGGAAGTGGCTCTGCACATGGATTATCCGCATCTGTGATCGTATCACCGACTCTTGTTCCCTGCACATTCTTAAGACTGGCTGTGACATATCCAACCATTCCAGCAGTTAATTCATCACATGGATTAAATCTTCCAGCCCCAAATGTTCCAACTTCCACAACTTCTGCACTTTCTCCGGTTGCCATCATCTTCATCTTTGTTCCAACTTTGATCGTACCTTCTTTAATTCTTGTAAAGATGATAACTCCTTTGTATGCATCATACATACTATCGAAGATCAGACCCTGAAGAGGTGCATTCTTATCTCCCTGTGGTGCTGGAATCTTCTCTACGATCTGTTTCAATACCTGCTCTACATTTAATCCGCTCTTTGCTGAAATCTGTGGTGCATCTTCTGCATCAATCCCGATCACATCTTCAATCTCTGCTTTCACACGTTCCGGATCTGCACTTGGAAGGTCGATCTTATTGATCACCGGCATAACTTCCAGATCATGGTCGATCGCAAGATATACGTTTGCTAATGTCTGAGCTTCGATTCCCTGTGCCGCATCGACAACAAGGATTGCTCCTTCACAGGCTGCAAGACTTCTTGAAACTTCGTAATTAAAATCGACATGTCCTGGAGTGTCGATAAGATTAAAGATATATTCTTCTCCATCATCTGCTTTATATACAATTCGCACTGCCTGAGATTTGATCGTAATTCCACGTTCTCTCTCAAGATCCATATTGTCAAGAACCTGTTCCTGCATCTCCCTGTCAGTTAATGTCCCTGTCATCTGGATGATTCTGTCTGCTAATGTTGATTTTCCATGATCTATATGTGCGATAATGCAAAAATTTCGTATTTTACTCTGATCTATTGCCATAAGTTCCTCCTAATTATATTTCAAGTACATATAACTTTTTACATACTCCATTTTAGTATAACACATCACTTAATAATTCAGCAAGTAAACTCATGGATGCTTTCGCTTCTGACAATGTATTGTTCTGAGCTCCAACTTCAACCAAAAGGCTTCTTCCTCTGTAATGCAGATTATAACGATATCCTTTCATATAAATTTTTCTTGTAAAACCAGGATATTTTTTTGCTGCCTGTGCCTGAAGCTGCAGACTGAACGCTAAATTCATCTGTTTATTAGGATTTTTCAGATATCTAATATTTCCATTGGATATGGTACGGCTCATACCATTAAAAAACATGATCTGTGCCATCCGTCTGCCCTTTTGCATTGTAACAAGTTTTGTTTTTTCACTGACACCATCACGGTGCAAATCGATCACCACTTTTATAGATGGATATTTCTTTAAATGATTCTCTATTGCATTTGCTGCATAATTATAGGCTTTTGATCGTTCTTCTTTCCCGTTTTTTTTATCATAAATATTACAGTCATGTATAACAGAAATATTTTTCTCTCTTAATTTCTTAACCAGCATATCCCCTACACCGATCACTGTATCTGATTTTTTTCCTCTTTTACTTCCTCTGTATGTCTCACTCCCATGCGTATGATAGATCAAGATCTGCGGTTTTTTTGTCTTTTTTAATTTAAGATCCATGTTGAGTAAAACTTTTCCATTCAGTTCACTGTTCAATGCCATTGTTGTACTGTCGATCTGATAAATATATTTTCTTAAATATTTGGGATTTTCCCATTTTTTTGCATAAAATCTTTTTGCTTCCTTTTTTACCTCCTGAGCAGCTTCATCTGTTGTCTCATCATCCTGAAAATGGTAATAATCCTCCTGTACAAGATCTTGCTCATCTTTATCTTTATAGTCTGTCCGATATTGTAAAAATGGTACAGTATCACGATAATATATACGGATCATATCAGACAAGATCATCCCTGAAAATGTTTCTTCTTTCTTTGACAATACTGGACAAAATTCAGTAATCACTTTCCGATAATACCCATCGATCATCTCTGCTATCATTGTGCCTGACACCTGTTTACTAAAAATTATAAAAAATATAAAAATCCCTGTCTGTATAATCCATCTCTTTCTTTTCTCCATACTTTCATTGTATTCATGGGTTCTTTAATTATGCAATAAATGATTAATGCCTTCTGATATGGTATAGCTGATCCTTTTCATTGATTCATCAATATTCTTTGGTGTTACATGCATGGAAATAAATTCTTCATCCATATTTTTATATTCTTTTTCCAATGATCTCCTACCAAAAAGATCATGAATGATCGCTGGTACAGAAATTACCGTTGGCACTCCAATGGCAAATACCGGAACACCGATCGTATGTTCCGTAATCTCACTTCTATGGTTCCCAACCCCTGAACCAGGTGAAATCCCAGTATCACTGATCTGAATCGTTTTATTTAATCTGCTGGAACTTCTTGCCGCCAGT
Source organism: Clostridiales bacterium (assembly GCA_019423795.1). Lineage (GTDB taxonomy): Bacteria > Bacillota > Clostridia > Lachnospirales > Lachnospiraceae > Anaerostipes. The sequence goes on along the minus strand of JAHZAT010000088.1, from coordinate 15,150 downwards.
GCATCAATTGCGATCAAAACATCTGGTCTAATCTTTGCTGCCAGCGATTCCAAAATCTCACTTGTCTCAATTCCTGTCTGTGCCATAACTCCCGGCGCGATCGCACTTAACTCATACTGATATTCTCCAATTCCTTCTCTTTCTAAATGTCTTGTAATGCAAAGATTATTTACAACTTTAGGTCCTAATGAATCTGCTGTTACATTAGCATTTCCAAGGCCTGCGATCAGTATCTTTTTTCTCTTTCCAAGCATCTCCTTTAGATTTAAAAATAATGCTTCACTCATTTCTTTATGAAAACTCCCATCATTTGAAGACAGATTTTTTGCTTCGATCGTAATATAACTCCCTTTTGGTTTTCCAAGAGAAATTTCTCCTTTTTTATTTTTGATTATGATCTTTGTTTCTTTGATATGATTTGCTGTATCTATCCTTGTTTTTACAATAATTCCAGACTCCGCAGATCCAATATTTTTTTCTTCCTTCAATTCTAACGCCAGATCTGTACGATTTTGCATCAATGTTTCCTCCTTTTTTGTGTAGTATGTGATTGTTTTTAAAAAAATATTACATTTTTTTGCCAAAGTTATTGACAAATGAGGACATTTTCTATAAGATATAACAGTATGTTTTGTGTATAGCTAACCGTGTCTCGCTATAGACAAGATTCAAGAAAAGTAAGAAAAGTAAGAAATTTAAGTTATTATATTGGAGGTGCCCACTTTGGCAAATATTAAATCAGCAAAAAAAAGAATCAAAGTTATCAACACAAAAACAGAAAGAAATAAAGCAATCAAAACTAAAGTTAAAACATATATCAAAAAAGTAGAGGCAGCTATCGCAGCTAACGATAAAGCAGCAGCTTCTGAAGCTTTAACAGCTTGCATTTCTGAGATCAACAAAGCTACTTCTAAAGGAATCTTCCACAAGAATACAGCTTCAAGAAAGATCTCTCGTTTATCTAAAGCTGTTAACGCTATCGCTTAATTTTAAATATTAAGAATCGAATATAAATATAATTAACCCGCAAAAAAGAAGCCACCGTCAGGCTTCTTTTTTGTTTACATTTTTAGAAAATAAACAGGATAGCCACTCTTATTATATGGCTATCCCATTTTTAATTCCTTTATTTTATTTCTGGCTGAACTCAATCAGTAACAGTTCCACTCCAACCCTGTCGCTGATCTTTCCTGTTTTAATCGCCTCATCTGTCTTCGCACATAACTCGAGCATATTGCGCAGTGTTTCCATCGAAAACAGCTTAGCCTGATCTTTTAATTTTCCTGCCACAAACACTGGTACTTTCATCTGCTTGGCGATCATTCCATTATTCTTTCCTAATCTGTCTAAATCCTTTACTTGAAACAGCTGATTACACTGTCTTACCAACAACGCAAGAATCCCAAATGGAGACTCTCTCAATTCAATCAGATCGTAATATAATGTAAGTACTTTTTCTCTTTGTTTTCTTGCAATTGCTTCAAGCATTACAAAAATCTGATTTGTCGTCTGAGACGATGTCAATTGTTCTAAATCATGAATCGTAATCTCTTTTCTTTCTCCAACATAGGAAATCAGCTTTTCCAGTTCATTTTTTAATGTATACATATCAGATCCACAACGGTATAAGAAACTTCGCATTGTCGAAGATGACATCTGTTTTCCTTCTTTCTTAAGTAATGACATCAACCATCTGGATAATTCTTTATCTCCTGCTGATTCAAAACAGACTACATGTCCTTCCTTCGAAAGGAACTTATAAATCTTTGAACGTTTATCAACACTGTCTTCAATAAAAAGAAGTACACTTGTATCAGAAGCTTCTTTTAATGCCTCAATAAAAGAATCATCACTCTTCTTTCCAAGGCCTGTCTCGTCCAAGATAATGAATCTATGATCACTAAAAAATGGCAGTGTCTTTGCAAGCTCTGCAATCTCCACTGAATCAGCCTTTTTCCCTTCAAAATAAGAATAATTCATCGTATCATCTTCTGAAACTAAAGCCTTCTTTAACTGATTCTTCATCTGGGAGATCATATATTTTTCTTCTCCGTAAAACAGATAAAATCGTTCATATGTATTTGTCTTGATATCTTCTAATATTTTCTTCATATTTTTGCATCTCTTTCTCTGGCTTTTGATAGTATACCTTGTTTTTAACTGATTTTCAACCATCTCTTTTCTCTCGAAAAATGACAGCTCCATTTGTGTCTGTTCTTTTGATCTTCGTATGGCAGCTTTTTAACCTGTGAATTGTTTCCTTATGCGGATGTCCATATCTGTTATTTTGTCCACAGGATATGATCGTTTGTTCCGGCAATACCTTTTGCAAAAATTCGCTGCTCGTGGAATTCTTAGAACCATGATGTGCTACTTTTAATATTTCTGCGTGGCTAAGTCCTTCTCCCAGAAGCTGTTCTTCTCCTTCTTTTTCTACATCCCCTGTAAGAAGTAATTTGTATCCAAGCATATTCCCTTGCATGACAATTGAAGCTGCATTCTTTTCCATCTTACTGTTCTTTACCGGATGGAGAACTTTAAGATAATCATCTTTCGTCTTAATTGTTCTTCCTCTCGATAAATAAAAAACTTTAGTATTATTTTGTCTTGCCGCTTCTATGATCTTTTCCATTGCTGCATCCTTTTGTATTTCAGGAAGTCCAAGATATTCAATCCTTCCCATCTTAAGAAGTTCAAGAATTCCAGAATAATGATCCACATCCATATGGCTGATAACTGCAATTTTGACCCTTTGATATCCAAGATATTTTATATATGGGAGAATCCTATATTTTCCAACTTGATCTTCACTACTGCTTCCTCCATCTGATATGATCAGTCCTGCATTGGTATCAGCAATAAAACAGTCTCCCTGTCCAACATCAAGAAAAGTGATCGTCTTCTTTCGAAACTTTGGTATAAATATAAGAAGCACAATTCCTGTATAAATAAGACCAATCCTGATCTTAAATTGAAGTTTATTTCTTTGAGAAGTACACAACAAAAGCAGACTATAAAACAAAATCACCCAGAAAAATGGTACATGCCCGATTGTAAGCATTCCATATGATCGTTTGGAAAGCCATAAGATCACATATATCATCCACGAAATGATATCGTGAAAAATTGTATGTGGAAGAAAGATCAAAACAAACGCCACCGTAAATGCCGTCGATGCCAATGGTACAGCTATCACATTTGCCAAAAACGAAAGAAGCGGTGCTTCATATTGAAAATAAATTATTATTGGAAACATTCCAATCTGAATCGCTGTACAAAACAATAAAGATTCTCTTATTTTTTGAAACTTGCCCTTAAGCCTTGGCTTGATCCTCTGATAACATCCGATCACAAAAACCGCTGTAAATGAGTAAAGGAACGCTGTATCATAAATCCTGTATGGACGTATAAGAAGCAATATCACACCAGCAAAAGAAGCCGATGATAATAAATCGTAATGTTCTCCTAAAATCTGCGATAAAAAATAGATCAAAAGCATGATCAATGCTCTTAAAGAAGATACTGAAAATCCCGTTAAAGCACAATAAAATACCGCTGACATCGTTCCAATAACTGAACTGATCATAAAGCTGCCACAAAGTCTGCGAAACAGCCGATAAATGCTTCTTCCTGCCAGCGAAATATGAAGTCCAGATACTGCCATTAAATGAATCAGACCGCTTTCTTTAAAATCATCTTTTACAGTATCATTAAGCTTTGTTTTATCTCCAAGCATCATTGCATTCAGGAAATTTGAAATTCCTTCATCATACTGCATACTAAGTTGTTGTTTTAAATATTTTCTGCATCTTGCGATCATTTGATCTAAGCATAACTCTGTAGATTTTTTAATAAGTATGTCTTTTGAATATGCATGATAATAAATACCTCTGCTAAAATAATAATGCCTGTTGGAAAACTGTCCTGGATTGGTTGCTCCATCAAAGACTTTAAGGCTACCCCTAAAAGATACGACATCGCCTGAACTTATTTCTTCGTCATTTGATGTATATAACAAAATTTTTCCTTCCAGCATATCATTTTTAAGAAGCAATGCCTGCTTTCCGGTTTTTGTTTGCGATACTTCAACTACCTTTCCTATGATGTCCTGTGTTTCATTATATCTGACTTGTGAAAAATCAAGATTCATCGAGATTTTAGCAGATACAGCAAATATAATTCCTAAGATCATTCCTGCGATGATCCATCCATATCCCTTATCAAAGCAAAGCATACACACCATAATGCAGAGTCCTGCAAGTAAATAAAAAGCCGTTGTCATGGATAAAATATTCCATACAACGGCCATTCCGGATAATACTCCGGTAAATATAAGAACCATATGTCTTTTTTTCATAAATCATTTCATTGGCAATTCATCAAACACAAAACTGTCTCTTCCAAGTGCTCCTAATGCTGTTCCATCTGTATCTAGCATAGGTTCTCCTGAAATCGAAAATGATACATAGTTAATTCCTTTCAATTGAGTTAATGTATAAACAATCCCCGCACGACAGATTAAATCTTTGTTCTCTGCAATCCGTTTATATCCCATTGAAAAATCAACCTGAACAATATTGCTGTTCACCTCAAAACTGTTGATCACAATTCTCTTTGGTATAACAGACCGTATGTTCTGACTCTTTGGCGTCTTCTGAAGTTCTCCTAATAACGTCTGAACTTTCTGAATCTGACTGCCTTTTAATCTGATATTTTTTCTTTTTAATATGAGTTTTGTCACATCATTGTTTGTGTAATAAATCGCCGTTCCTTTTTGATTGCTCTGGTCATTCGTTTCTTTCTTTGACCGGCATCCTGTAAGTGCCAGAACAAGAATCAGACAGAACATCATCATAACAGATTTTTTCTTCATCTTCTCCTCCTAGCCTTTATATTTTAACGGAATTCTTAAGGTAAATGTTGTTCCTTCACCAACTTTACTGTACAGCTTAATCTCTCCATTATGAAGAGATACAACGCTTTTCGTGATCGCAAGTCCAAGTCCGGTACCTCCAGTGTCTCTTGATCTTGCTTTATCCACTCGATAGAAGCGATCAAATACCTGATCCTGGCAGTCCTCTGGAATACCTACACCTGAATCCGCTACTTTCACATAGAAATACTTATGATCAGCATTCAATGTAACACGGATCCATCCGTCATCTTTGTTGTATTTAATACCATTCTCGATCAGATTTGTGAGTCCAAGTGATAATTTCACTTCATCAATCTCCGCAGTAACCGGACGAAAACTTTCAAAGATCAATTCAATATTACGTTGAAGTGCCAGCGGCTTTAATCTCTTCATAACAATCTCTAACAATTCATTAATGCTGACTGTAGTGATCTGAAGCTGTGCTGCTTTCTTATCTAGTTTTACCAAGGATAACAGGTCAGAAATAATAACATTTTCTCGATCGATCTCCGCAACAATATCCTGCATAAATTCACGGTATAGTTCTGCTGGAACCTGATCTCCCTGCTGAATCAGAGAATCTGCAAGAACTTTCATTGATGTCATTGGTGTTTTTAATTCATGAGACACATTCGATACAAATTCCTGTCTGGATTCTTCTAATGTCTGCATTCTTCCAAGAATCTCGTTAAAGCGCTGTACAATCATACGCATTTCCAAAAATCCTGTCTCTTCAATCGACTCATCCTCATGCCCAGATGCAATAAAATCAACATCTTTCTGAATCTTCTTTAAATCTCTTGTCAGTAAATAACTGATTGCCATCGCCGCACACAATCCGCATATAATGAAAGCAACCAAAAGCATATTCCTTCTGTGTTCCATCTCGATGACTGCACCCATCATATCTTCTGATGGAACAGTCGCCATTACTGCACCAAGAATCTGTTTTTTATTTCCTGTCTTGTATGTGATTGGAACCAAAACTTCAATATATTTTCCATTCTCTGTAACAATTCTTTCTTTGTTTCCCTCCATGATATCAAGAATATTCTGATTCAGGAAGAATCTTGACTGAAAATCTGTATGTGTATCTTTTATGATCTTATAATTACTTTTGATTACGATGATCCGACCATTCATACTCGCTGCTAATTTATCTGTCTGGGTAGAAAGAGAGTTGGAGCCATCGTCTAAACGAAAATCAACTCCAACTACCTGATCTCCAAGCCATACACACTGACTAGCTACACTATCAACTTTCTGATCATATATTTTCTCTCGATATCCATCATTCAAAAACTTACTAAAAAAAACAGATATCAATGTCGTCAGCAAAAAGATTGATAGAAAGATAAAGAACTGCATACTATGTAAGAAGGCAAATCGATCTCTCTTACGCTTGAAAATAGTAACCTACCCCCCACTTTGTATGTACATAGTCCGGTACTCCGGGATTCACTTCGATCTTCTCTCTCAGTCTTCGAATATGAACATCAACAGTTCTCGCATCTCCTGGATAATCGTATCCCCATACGGTATTCAACAGATCCTCTCTGCTATATACTTTATTAGGATGAAATACCAAAAGTTCAAGCAGATCAAACTCCTTGGCTGTCAGATTCACTTCTTTGCCGTGAATATGTACTCTGCGGCTTTCACAGTCGATCTTTAATCCTCTGGATTCTACAACTTTTGCAGATTCCTCTTCTTTCACATCGTGATGTGCGCTTCTTCGTAAAATAGCCTTGATCCTTGCCTTTACTTCCAGAATATTAAACGGCTTGGTAATATAATCATCTGCACCATATTCTAGTCCTAGAATCTTATCCATGTCTTCTCCCTTAGCCGTCAGCATAATGATCGGAACATTAGAGAATTCACGAATTGCCTGACACACTTCAAATCCAGTCAGACCAGGAAGCATCACATCAAGAAGAATGATATCGTACTTATTCTCCTTTGCTTTTTCTAATGCTTCTTCACCATCGTAAGCACAGTCAACCTGCATCTCGTCTTGTTCTAAACTGAATTTAATGCCTTTCACGATTAGTTTTTCATCATCAACAACTAAGACCTTCCTCATTTTTCCACCTCTATAAATTATATTGTTATCTTGTCTTTGATCTTATTATAGATTCCCTCTTTGATTCCTTGAATCTTCATGATATCTTCAGGGCTTGTAAAAGAGCCATGTTCCTCTCGATAAGAAATAATATCATTCGCCTTCGATTCTCCAATTCCAGAAAGTGTCTTTAATTCCTCGACACTTGCAGTATTGATATTAATCTTTCCAGAGGAAGATTGTGTGGCGTTCACATCGGTTGTTTCCTTCTTTGTTACTTGTTTCTTCGATAGGATTGTAATCTGCTGCCCATCTTTCATCTTCTCTGCCTGGTTAATACTCTCTGCTGATGCCTTGGATGTCAGTCCTCCAGATGCCTTGATCGCTGCTACGATCCGGTCGTCCTTTGAAAATTTATATACACCTGGATGCTTTACTTCTCCACAGATATAGACGTAAATAGAATCTTTGGATGAGGATTTCCTGGCCGTTGTCGTCTTCTCCTGCCTTGATGCTATCATTACATCACTTCTGCGTGTACATCCACTAAATATAAATATCACCACCAGCAAAATGTTTATTATTTGGACTCTTCTAAACAACATAAACCTCCCGGTCTTATGCAAAGAGCCTGGAACATGTAAATCTATTTTCTATTTTAGCGAAAATTATAATACTTTACAAGAGATATTTATCATTTCCATTTAAATATTAACAAACCTGCAACAAACAAAACAACTCCTAAAAGTTTTATCCATGCAAAACCTGTTTTTTCCACTCCAAACAATCCAAATACCTCGATCAGATAAGAAATAACACTTTGCGATGCAACGATCAGCATGGCAGACTGTGCAGGACCCAGACTTTCGATACTTTTAATTACCGTAAATGTGATCGCTGCTCCAATCATCCCTCCAAGCAAAAGGTATTTAGGACTTACTTTTAGAAGCATTGTAAAGCTTTGATCTTTTTCTGTCACAAACCATATGATCAAGCATGCCAGAAATCCTGTTGCCTGAACAAACGTACTCGTTGTCCAGGTACTGCTTTGTTTTGTTACTTCTGTATTAAACACTCCCTGAATACTCATAAGTGCACCCGAAACTAACGCAATGATAAACCCTAACATATAAAAAAACCTCCATGAAAAACTATCTTTTTATAAATAGTCTTTCCACAGAGGTTCATTTTATACATCTTATGCAATACAATCTTCTTATGCAATACAATCTTCTAAAATAGAAAGCATCTCATCAACATGTTCTTTTTCAATGACAAGTGGTGGCACGAAACGAATGACATTATTTCCTGCTGAAATTAAGATCAGTCCTTTCTCTAATGCTTTCTTAACAATATCTCCAACTGGATGATCTGCATCAAATTCAAGACCTTGCATCAAGGCAATTCCTCGATGTCCTGTAATAAAGCTGTATTTATCTTTTAATTCTTCTAATTTATCCCACAGATATGCTCCCACTTCTTTTGCATGTTCTGGAATCTGTAATTTCTCAAACTGATCAAATACGGCATTGATCGCTGCTGTTGCAAATGGATTTCCTCCATAAGTTGTTCCATGATCTCCTGGAACTAAAGCCCCATCAGCCTTTTCTCCTACAACAAATGCTCCAACTGGAACACCACATCCAAGTGCCTTTGCAAGTGTTAAAACATCTGGTTTCACTCCATAAAGATCATGTGCAAATAAGGATCCACAACGTCCCATTCCACACTGGATCTCATCAAAGATCAGTAAAATATCTTTTTCATCACAAACTTTACGAAGTCCCTCTAAGAATTCCTTATCTGCAGGGAAAATACCACCTTCACCCTGAACAACCTCACAGATGATTCCGCAAGTCTTGTCTGTAATCTTTGATACAACATCTTCTAAGTTATTAAATTCTGCAAATACGGCACGGAATTCTTTTGGCACGAATCCATCCTGATAATGGCTGTTACCCGTAACAGATAAAGCTCCCTGGCTTCTTCCGTGGAAAGAATGATTCATAGCGATAAATTCATAATCTTTGGAATCATCTTTGTTATATGCATACTTTCTTGCAACTTTTAATGCACCTTCGATCGCTTCTGTTCCACTATTTGTAAAGAATACTTTTTTAAGTCCTGAAGCATCAACAATCTTCTTTGCAGCTTCTACTGCTGGAATGTTGTAATATAAATTTGATGTATGGATCAGCTTGTCAATCTGATCTTTTAATGCCTGATTGTAGGCTTCATTTCCATATCCTAATGCAAATACGGCAATTCCTGCACCAAAGTCTAAATATTTTTTATGGTCAGCATCGTATAAATAAACGCCTTCCCCTTTTTCTAATACAACTGGAAAACGATTGTATGTCTTTAAGATATACTGTTCTCCCTGATCGATATATTCCTGCTGAGTTTTCATCTTAACATCCTTCCTCATCTTCACTGAATAATGGTTTATCAAATAATGGTTCTTTTAAGATAGCTGTTCCGATACCTTTTTCTGTAAAGAACTCCAGTAACAAACAGTTTGTCAAACGTCCATCTAAGATATGAACTCTGGAAACTCCACCTTCGATCGCTTCAATACAGTTTTTAAGTTTTGGAAGCATTCCTCCACCAACAACTCCGTTGTCAATAAATTCTTTTGCCTGTTTTAAATCCATCTCAGAAATCAGTGTTGATTTATCCTCAGGATCTACAAAAACACCTTCGATATCCGTTAAAAATACAAGTTTCTCTGCATTTAATGCTTCTGCAACTGCACATGCTGTATCGTCAGCATTAATGTTATATGCTTCGTAATTATCTCCTAATCCGATTGGAGAAATAACTGGTACAAAATCATCTTCGATCAGTGCTTCAAGAAGTGTTGTATCAACGCTCGTTACTTCACCAACATATCCAAGATCTTTTCCTGGCATCTCTTTTTTCTTAACGCGGATCATTTCTGCATCTTTTCCAGAAAGACCTACTGCTTTCACTCCAACTTCTGCCATCATGGCAACCAGTTCCTGATTAACTTTAAATAATACCATCTCAGCAACTTCCATTGTCTCTTTATCTGTGACACGAAGTCCATGATAAAATTCAGGTTCTTTTCCTGACATACGAACCCACTTGCTGATTTCTTTTCCCCCACCATGTACGATGATCGGTTTCATACCTACTAATTTTAATAAAGCAACATCTCGGATAACACTCTTTTGAAGATTCTTATCTTTCATGGCACTTCCACCATATTTAACAACAACATAACTGTTATTAAAACGACGGATATATGGTAATGCTTCTGTTAATACCTTTGCTTTTTGTTTTGACTGTTCGATTAATTCTTCGATATCATTTTCCATCTGTTCCATTCATTTTTCCTTTCGTAACTGTCTTGCTTTTCTGTATTTTATGATCTGTAATCCGCGTTGATCGTTACATAATCATGAGTCAGGTCACATCCCCATGCAGTTGCCTCAAAATCTCCATTATGTACGTTGATATCTGCTGTCACTGCATCTGCGGATAATACTTTTGTTGCCTCATCTTCAGAATAATCTGTTGCAATTCCATCCTTTACGATTTCAATCACACCATCCGCACTCTTTAAGCTGATGTCAACCTTCACTGGATCAAAATCAACTCCCGCATATCCAAGTGCGCAAAGAATTCTTCCCCAGTTCGCATCTTTTCCATAAATTGCTGCTTTTGTAAGACTTGATGTCACAACAGATTTACTTAAGATTTTCGCATTTTCTTTAGAATCTGCACCTGCTACATGAACTTCAAATAAACGTGTACATCCTTCTCCATCCCCTGCGATCTGTTTTGCAAGAGACTGGTTCACATATAATAAACCTTCTTTGAATGCTTCATAATCAGCATCTTTTTCTGTGATTTCTTTATTCTCTGCCATTCCATTTGCTAAAACGAAAACAGTGTCATTTGTAGATGTATCTCCATCAACAGATACCATATTGAATGTATCTTCGATCAGTTCTCTCTGAAGTTCTAATAATAAAGCTTTATCAATTGCTGCATCTGTTGTGATAAATCCAAGCATTGTTCCCATGTTTGGATGAATCATTCCAGAACCTTTGCACATACCTGCAATTGTAACTGTCTTTCCAGCAATTTCTACTTCTACCGCTGCTTCTTTTGGTTTTGTATCGGTTGTAAGGATTGCCCATGAGGCATCTTCTTCACTCTGTCTGTCAGCTTTCAATTCAGGAACTAATTTCTTGATTCCTTCTTTAATAACATCCATTGGAAGCTGCTGTCCAATAACTCCTGTGGAACCTACGACAACTTCTTCTGGTTTGATATCTAACAAGGCTGCAACTTCTTTTGCTTCTGTTACAACATTTTCATATCCCTGTGCACCAGTACATGCATTGGCAATTCCTGTATTAACTACAACAGCTCTGACTGCTTCTTGTTCCTCTACAATCTTCTTTCCCCATAAAACTGGAGCTGCTTTTACGATGTTCTTTGTAAATGTTCCTGCGATCTTTGCTGGCACTTCACTTACGATCATTGCCATATCTTTGTTTGTCTTCCCTGGTTTGACTCCAGCACGAAGTCCTGCACATTTGAAACCTTTTGGAGCTGTTACTCCGGCATTGATGATCTTCATAATTCTAGTCCTTCCTTACCAAAGTTCTATGGGAACATTGGTACTAATTCTAATCCTTCAGTTTCTTTTAATCCAAACATAAGATTCATGTTCTGTACTGCTTGTCCAGCTGCACCTTTTACAAGGTTATCCATAGCACCCATCATGATGATGCGGTTTGTACGTTTATCAATCTTAAAGTTGACATCTACATAGTTACTTCCTTCTACCCATCTTGTCTCTGGGCAAACATCTTTATCTAAAACTCTGACGAATTTTTCATCTTTATAATAAGAATCATAGATTGCTTTGACTTCTTCATAGCTTACATCTTTCTTAAGTGTTGCATAAGCTGTCACCAAAATTCCACGATTCATTGGAATTAAATGTGGTGTAAAGTTTAATAACACTTCTTCTCCAGATGCATAGCTTAACTGATCTTCAATCTCTGGAGTATGTCTGTGTGTTGCGACTCCATATGCTTTGATGTTTTCATTGACTTCACAATATAAGTTGTTGACTTTTGCTCCACGTCCAGCTCCGGATGTTCCTGATTTTGCATCGATGATCACACTGTTCATCTCAATCAGTCCTTCCTTCGCCATTGGGTAGATAGATAATGTAGAGCATGTTGGATAGCATCCTGGATTAGCGATCAATCGTGCTTTCTTGATATCTTCACGGTTAATCTCACAAAGTCCATAAACTGCTTCATCGATAAATTCTGGACTTTGGTGTTTGATTCCATACCATTCTTCATAACGATTGACATCTTTGATACGGAAATCTGCACTTAAGTCGATGATCTTAACTTTTGATAAGATATCTTCTGACACTAATGAGCTGCACAGTCCCTGTGGTGTTGCTGTAAATATGACATCTACTTTGGATGCAAGTTCATCCATGTTATCGTCTAAACATTTGTCATCCACAATCTGAAACATATTTCTAAATACTTCATAATATTTCTGGTCTATATAACTTCTGGATCCATACCATACAACTTCTGCATCTTTATGTTGTGTAAGGATTCTTACAAGTTCCTGTCCTGCGTAACCTGTGGATCCAATGATTCCTGCTTTGATCATATTAATCTCCTTGTCCTTCTCTTTTATAATGTAGGTTATTTTTTCAATCATTGTTCATAAGTATACAACCGAATTTTAAAATATGCAATAGTTTTGTATAAATATGCAATTATTTTTCATTTTATTCATTTTTATGTTATAAATATTCATTATTTTCGAAAATAGAACTTGCAAAAGATGCAAATATAACGTATATTAATAGACAAGCAAATATTTATATGAACATGCGGGATTTTGATTTCGAAATATTACATTCTATATAATAAGAAAGCATCCCGTCAATATACACTTAGGAGGATTTATTTCATGAAAGAAAAAGTTGTTTTAGCATATTCTGGAGGTCTTGATACTACAGCTCTGATTCCTTGGCTTAAGGAAACATTTGACTATGAAGTTATCTGCTGCTGCGTTAACTGTGGACAGGGTAACGAATTAGACGGACTTGATGAAAGAGCAAAATTATCCGGAGCATCTAAATTATATATCGAAGATATCGTTGATGATTTCTGTGATAACTACATCATGCCATGCGTACAGGCAGGTGCTGTATACGAACATCAGTATCTTCTTGGAACATCTATGGCTCGTCCAGCAATCGCTAAGAAATTAGTTGAGATTGCAAGAAAAGAAAACGCAGTTGCTATCTGCCACGGTGCTACTGGAAAAGGAAATGACCAGATCCGTTTTGAACTTGGTATCAAAGCTTTAGCTCCAGACATCAAGATCATCGCTCCATGGCGTATGACAGACGTATGGACAATGCAGTCTCGTGAAGATGAAATTGAATTCTGTGAAGCACACGGAATCCATCTTCCATTTGATGCAAGCCACAGCTACAGCCGTGACCGTAACTTATGGCATATCAGCCACGAAGGTCTTGAATTAGAAGATCCTTCTTTAGCACCAAACTATGATAACATGCTTGTTTTAGGAGTAACTCCACAGAACGCTCCTGATAAAGAAACAGAAGTTACTATGACATTTGAAGCTGGTGTTCCTAAGACATTAAATGGAAAAGAAATGAAAGTTTCTGAGATCATCACTGAATTAAACCGTCTTGGTGGCGAAAATGGTATCGGTATCGTCGACATCGTTGAAAACCGTGTTGTAGGAATGAAATCCCGTGGTGTATACGAAACTCCAGGTGGAACAATCTTAATGGCAGCTCACGAACAGTTAGAAGAATTGATCCTTGACCGTGAAACAATGGAAGCTAAGAAGAAACTTGGAAGCCAGATGGCTCAGGTTGTATACGAAGGAAAATGGTTCACTCCACTTCGTGAAGCAATCCAGGCATTCGTTACATCTACTCAGAAATATGTAACAGGTGAAGTTAAATTCAAACTTTACAAAGGTAATATCATCAAAGCTGGAACTACTTCTCCATACAGCTTATACAATGAATCTTTAGCATCTTTCACAACTGGTGATATGTATGATCATCATGATGCAGATGGATTTATTACATTATTTGGACTTCCTTTGAAAGTTCGTGCTATGAAGATGCAGGAAGCTGAAAAGAATAATAATAAATAAAACATACCCCATGGAACTGCTCTTACTCACAGTTCCATGGGTTATATTTTTCTACACTGTTTTCCAAAAATGATAATAACTCTTCCACATCGAATACTTTAACATTCTTTACCGCCTCTTCTGGCACTGTCAGGTATCCTTCTAATTCTTTTAAAACATTTTTTACATTCCGATAAGAAACTTCTTCAATTCCTGGATTATTAACTTCTGGATCAAGTCTGATCGGTATATGATAATAATTGAACAGATACGTGTTCATCTTCGTATAGTCACCATAATAATATTTCTCTGAGAAAAAATCTTCTTTTAAAATCTTTTCTCCAGTTCTTTTTAAGATCACATATTTTACCTTGTTCATTTTTTCCTCTACCCGATCTTCTTTATCTCGGAATTCTATAATTCTTGGCATGTATTCTTTGAAAAACTTCCGGTCGATATATAAATGAAATAAATATCCCATTACACTCGGATCATGTAAAATATTATGATATTTCCTCACAAACCGTGATATTTCTGGATATTCTACCATATTTCCTTGATATTTGGGATCTCTAAAATGTGATCTTGCTTTATCTTTTGTTGTATCTGGCATCAGATTTCCAATTAAAAAATTATTTGTTTCCTGCTTATTGACAAACAATTCCTGCTCTTTTTTTGTTTGTTTTAAAAACATCTGTGCTGCAGTTAAATGTAAAATATATCCTGGCATAATTATCCGATTCCTCCTAATGCAATTCCAAGTACCAATACTAAAATACAGATTGGCACATAAATATATTTACAGATTGGATAATATAATTTCGTAAATTTATTTTCTCTTCCCTTGTTTACCTGTGTTTCTACATATTTCTTTCCTGCTACCCAGAAGAACATGATTCCTGCAAGCCCCGCTCCTAATGGGCAGATGTAAATGGATAGGATATCCATCCAGTCAGATACGATGCCCTGGATC
>JAHZAT010000087.1 GCA_019423795.1 Clostridiales bacterium | reverse complement strand
AATATTCCACCAATAATTTCCGTCTTCAAACTACAAATCACAATTTGCAATAAATTTCGTAAAATGTTAAGATTAATAAAGAAACACACCCAAGGAGAAATGCAAAAATGGAAGAAAGATGGGACATTTACGATAAGAATAAACAACTGACAGGCCGTACAATGAAGAGAAATGACTGGACATTAAAAGATGATGAATATCATCTGACAGTTCTTGGAGTCATTAGAAGATCAGATGGCAAATTTTTGATCACAAAGAGAGTTATGACAAAGGCATGGGCACCAGGATGGTGGGAAGTGTCTGGTGGTGCTGCACAGGCAGGAGAAGCATCTTATGATGCGGTTCTTCGTGAAGTGAAAGAAGAAACAGGACTGGATGTTAAAGATGCTGAAGGTGGATATATGTTTACATATAAGAGAGAGAATCCAGGAGAAGGAGATAACTATTTTGTAGATGTTTATCGTTTTACATTAGATATCGATGACAGTGATGTAAACTTTCAGGAAGCAGAGATTGACGGCTATATGTTTGCTTCAATAGATGAGATCAAAGCATTTGCACAGGAAGGGATTTTTCTGCACTATGATAGTATAAAAAAGGTATTCGAGTAAGGCAATGAGTTCAACAATAAAACGTAATAAATATGAAATTGATATGTGCAATGGAACGATCATGGACAAACTGATCTCATTTTCGTTACCATTGATGTTATCCGGAATTTTACAGCTGATGTTTAATGCAGTGGATATTATAGTTATCGGAAGATTTAGTGGGAGCCAGTCGCTTGCAGCGGTTGGATCAACCACTGCCCTGATTAATATGTTTACCAATTTATTTATTGGAATATCCCTTGGAGCGAATGTTTTATCCGCAAGATTTTATGCGGCGGGCAAAGATAAAGAAATGTCTGAAACCGTTCATACGGCAATCACACTGGCGCTGATCAGCGGAATTATTATGGTCTTTGTAGGATTGATCTTTGCAAAACCAGTATTAGAATTAATGGATACACCAGATGATGTGATCAATCTTTCCACTCTTTACATGAGAATTTATTTTATGGGGATGCCGTTTTTTATGCTTTATAATTATGGAGCATCCATTTTAAGAGCGGTCGGAGATACAAAACGTCCGCTGTTTTATTTGATCGTTGCAGGAATTGCAAATGCAGGTCTTAACATGTGTCTGGTTATCATTTTTCATCTTGGCGTTGCAGGAGTTGCGATCGGAACGGTAATTTCACAGCTGATCTCAAGTATACTCGTGCTTCGATGTCTGTATCGATCAGAAACAAGTTACCAACTGCGTTTTTCAAAATTAAAGATTCAAAAGGAATATTTAAAACAGATTTTTCAGGTGGGAATTCCAGCAGGAATTCAAAGCACTGTTATTAATTTCTCTAATGTATTATTGCAGTCATCAGTGAATTCTTTTGGATCGATCGCAATGGCAGGATATACGGCAGCAAATAATATTTTTGGATTTTTGTATGTTACAGTGAATGCAGTGACACAGGCTTGCATGAGTTTTACCAGTCAGAACTATGGTGTTGGAAAATGGAAACGAATGGATCGTGTCTTGATCGACTGTCTGATCTTATCATTTGTTGCAATGATGATCTTGGGAAACAGCGCTTATTTCTTTGGTCCTAAACTCTTGACGATCTATACAAGTAATTCAAAAGTAATTCAATGTGGAATGGAAATCTTGTTATATACAACGGTTACGTATTTCCTCTGTGGATTTATGGATCTGTTTCCTGGAGCACTTCGTGGAATGGGGCGTTCTGGTGTGCCAATGATCCTTTCGATCATTGGGACAGTAGGAACAAGAATCGTATGGATTTTCTGGATCTTCCCGAATCATAGATCTTTGGATATTTTATTTATATCATATCCAGC
Organism: Clostridiales bacterium; assembly: GCA_019423795.1. Classification (GTDB taxonomy): domain Bacteria; phylum Bacillota; class Clostridia; order Lachnospirales; family Lachnospiraceae; genus Anaerostipes. The sequence goes on along the minus strand of JAHZAT010000087.1, from coordinate 6,637 downwards.
ATCCTGGATCATAACAATCGTATTACAGGTGATTTGTTATTACTTTGTGAGAAAACAATTATATGCAAAAATGAGAGCAGAAGCATAATAACAAACAGGCAGTACATTAACCAGAACTGGAAGAATGTACTGCCATTTTTTGTTGGAATCCTGCATATCGGAATTCTATTTTTCCTTTTTATGAATATGAACCTCAGGAATTGCTACATTATCATAGAGAATAGAATGTTTTTCTTCTTTTTCCTGTTCTATTTCATCAATATGTTCCTCAATCTCATCAAAATCTTTTGTATGGATCTCGGGTATTGCAACATTTTCGCTTTTCATTTTATATTCTGATTTCTCACGGAGCTTATTTCGGATTGCTTCGCGTCTTTTTTTTCTTTTTCCAAACATTTTTCATCGTCTCCCTCTAGATTATAGAAAATTGATAAAGAACGTGATCACCAGACTATTTAAGAAGTCTGCAAATAAACTACCGATCAAAGGTACCAGAAGGTAAGCTTTGACGGATGGGACATAACGTTCACAGATTGCCTGCATATTCGCCATGGCGTTTGGCGTGGCACCCATTCCGAAACCACATACGCCAGAAGATAATACAGCGGCATCATAGTCTCTTCCCATGATATTAAATATTACAAAATAAGTAAATAAGAACATCAAAATAGTTTGTCCTGCAAGTAATGTGATCAGTGGAAGTGCAAGGTCTGCAAGCTGCCATAATTTTAAAGTGATCATGGCGATTCCTAAGAATAAAGATAGGCTGATACCACCAATATCATTGATCTCACCCATATAAATTGTAAATTGTCCAGAATATTCGCCGATGTTACGCATAAATGCAGCAGCAATCATGGCACCGATATAGATTGGGAATGTCATACCTGTCATGGAAAGCAATTTGGAAATGATCGTTCCGATCCCCATGGCGATGATCAGCTGGAACACGGCAGCTGGATACATACTTGTGTGACGTTCATGCTTTTTCTCTTCTTCAATTAACAGGCTGTTATCTTCAGGAATTGCAGTCTTTAAAAGATCTTTCTTCTCAATCAGACGTTTTCCAACGGGACCGCCCATGATACTCCCAGCAATCAATCCAAATGTAGCAGCAGCTGTACATAAAGTGCTGGCACCTTTAACACCAAAGTCTTCAAGAACAGGTCCAAATGCACCAGCGGTACCATGACCACCGATCATAGGGATAGAACCTGTACAGAGTCCAACCAAAGGACTGATCTGTAGTGCTTTGGACAGGCCGACTGCAAGAAAGTTCTGGCATATGATCAACATGATCACAAGGATCAGGAAAATGATCAAAGATTTTCCACCACTTTTTAAGACTTTTAAGTTTGCCTGAAATCCAACAGATGTAAAGAAGAATACCATACAGACTTCTTTTAGAATATCATCAAAGGAAAATTCGGCAATTCCAGTTACATAACATACACAGGTAAAGATTGCAAAGATCACACCGCCGATCACAGGTGCAGGAATACAAAATCGTTCCAAGATTGCAATCCTGTGTTTTAAAAAGTTTCCTAACATCAAAACGACTACGGCAACCGCGATCGTCTGATACATATCTAGTTGTATTGTCATTTATTTACACCAAAGCGGTTAATTGCTTCCTTTCTCTGTATTTACTGTGATTCCATGTTGTTTATAATAGGCAGCAGCACCGTCATGGAATGGAATCGTGATACCCTCAACGGCAGTTTTCTCATCAAGTGAAATATCTACAGGCAGTGCATACTGAATCTGCTGTTGATTCTTAAATAGAATCTGTGTAATGTCTTTGACAGTATCTTCGGAAAGTTTATCACTTGCAAGAAGAACAGCTTTGACACCAACAGTTTTAACTTCTTTCGTCTGATTTACATATGTACCTGCTGGTATTGTATATTCTGTGTAAAATTTATAAGATTTCTTCAGACGAGAAACCCCTTTTTGATCAAGACTGACCAGACGAATCTTACACTGTTTTGACAGCTCATTGATCACAGTCGTCTGAACACCTGCGGTACAGAAAAATGCATCAATATCGCCAGATTTTAATTTCTTGGCGGCATCTGTATAATTCAGATTTACAGTATCAACAAGTCTTTCGTTTAATCCATAAGCATTTAAAATCTGCAACGCATTCTGTTCAGTTCCAGATTCTTCTTCACCAATGCAGACTTTTTTCCCTTCTAGATCATCCATAGACTGAATGTCTGAATCCGCAGGAACCACAATCTGACAGGCTTCTGTATAAAGGGAAGCAACAGCACGATATCCCTGATATTTCTTATCATTTTCAAAAATACCAGTGCGGTTATAAGCATCATTGATCAAATCCATTTGGGCAACAGCCATCTGAATGTAATCTTTAGATAACAGACGAAGATTTGCAGCAGAACCTGCAGTTGTTTTTACTTCAATGTTATATTTTTTACTCTTAGATGAGATAAGGTTGGCAAAAGTATCACCAAAAATCTGGTAAGTACCACCGATTCCAGCAGAACCAAAGCGGATTTTTCCAGAATTCATCTTACACCCAGTTAAGCATGTACTGATCATAATTGCGACAGCACAAAGTACCATAAGTTTCTTTTTCAAAATATCACCTCTCATTTTTTACCTTTCCTTATCTTTATTTTAACATTAAATTGTTATTTCGAATAGTTTTAGGGCAATAAAAAATTATTTATGACCTTCGTTATATAGTTTTTGTATGTTTTCAGGAAGTTTATCAGGCAACATGGCATTTATAGCATCTTCATTACCGTCTTTCATTGCTGTTTCATAATACCAGCACTTGAATTTTAAGAGAGAAAGAGTTTTTTGAAGTTCTTGGATTTCAGTTTCAACAGCTGATTTTCTGGTTTCAAATAATTCTTTCCTTTTTTCATAGCTTGCGCTGCCTTCAGATACCCAGAGAAAAAATTGCTTTATATCTTTGATCTCAAGACCGGATTTCTTCAGACATTCAATAATACGAAGCGCTTCCAATTCATTATCACTAAAATAACGGATGTTTCCTTTACGTTCCAGATTAGGGAAAAATCCTTCCTTGTCATAATACCTTAAGGTAGAAACAGGAAGATCAAACATTGTAGAGACTTGACCGATCGTGTACATAGAAAAACCTTCTTTCAAAAATATTCTTGACCTAAAGTTAACTTTAGGTTGTATGATATAAATATCATACACTATTGCTAGTGTATTTACAAGAAACCAGACAAGGAGAAAAATAGATGTATATTGAAAATATTAATGGTCCAGAAGATGTCAAGAAATTATCCGAGGATCAGTTAAATGTACTTGCAGAAGAAATTCGTGATGCATTATTAAAAAAATTAAGTAAGCATGGAGGTCATTTTGGACCGAATTTCGGTATGGTAGAAGCAACGATCGCCATGCATTATGTATTTGAATCGCCAAAAGACAAGATCGTATATGATGTTTCCCATCAATCTTATCCACACAAAATGTTGACTGGACGTAAGGATGCATTCTTATATGAAGAACATTATGATGATGTATCAGGATACAGTAATCCAGGAGAAAGTGAGCATGATCATTTCACAATTGGGCATACATCAACTTCTATAAGTCTTGCACTTGGACTTGCCAAAGCAAGAGACCTAAAAGAAGAAAATGGAAATGTGATCGCAGTGATCGGAGATGGATCTTTAAGTGGAGGGGAAGCATTAGAAGGTCTTGATTATGCCGCAGAATTAGGTGGAAATCTGATTATCGTAGTTAATGATAACGATATGTCGATCGCAGAAAACCACGGTGGATTATATGAGAATCTAAAAGCGCTTCGTGAAACAAACGGAGAATCTAAATGCAATCTATTCAAAGCCATGGGATTAGATTACATTTATGTCAAAGAAGGGAATAAAGTCGCTGATCTGATCGAAGCATTCAAACAGGTCAAAGATACAAAAAAAGCAGTTGTCGTTCATATTAATACGCAAAAAGGAAAAGGATATAAATTAGCTGAGGAACATAAAGAAGACTGGCATTACTGTGCGCCATTTGATGTGGAAACAGGAAAGCCTTTAGATTCTTTTGATGGTGAGGATTTCTCAAGTGTAACAGCACAATACCTGTTAAAGAAAATGAAAGAAGACAAGAAGGTTGTAGCGATCACTTCTGCAACACCAACAGTTATGGGATTTACAGAAGATAAACGTAAGGAAGCTGGAAAACAGTTTATCGATGTTGGGATCGCGGAAGAAACAGCAATGGCAATGGCGGCAGGAATCGCAGCAGGTGGTGGAAAACCGGTTTATGGAGTATATTCAACATTTGTACAGAGAACTTACGACCAGATCACACAGGATCTGTGCATCGATAGCAATGCAGCAACGATCGTGACTTTCTGGGGATCTGTTTATGGAATGAATGATGTTACTCATCTTGGATTACAGGATATTCCAATGATGAGCAATATTCCAAACTTAGTATACCTCGCACCAACAACAAAAGAAGAATATCTGGCAATGTTGGACTGGAGTATCGATCAGGATCAATATCCAGTCGCGATCAAGCTTCCAGGTGGAGAAATGACCTCTGACGGTAAAAAAATAACAAAAGATTTCAGTCAGTTAAACAAATATGAAGTCACAGAAAAAGGAAGCAAAGTTGCAGTCATTGGACTTGGAACATTCTACAATATGGGATGTGAAGTTGCAAAAGCAGTAGAAGAAAAGACAGGAACAAAAGCAACTGTGATAAATCCATATTATATTACTGGAATTGATGAAGTATTATTAGAAGATCTAAAGAAAGATCATGATGTAGTTATTACATTAGAAGATGGATTTTTAGAAGGAGGATTCGGAGAAAAGATTGCACGATTCTATGGGGATTCTGATGTGAAAGTGCTGAATTATGGCGTGAAGAAGGAATTGTTAGATCGATATGATATTGAAGAACTTCTTAAGAAGAATCATTTGACGGTTCAGCAGATCGTGGGGGATCTTAAATTTTAATTTGTATGAGTTGAAGGTCATCGAGTATTTAGAGAAAAAATGAAAGATAGCATGTGAGCAACACGAATTCCATTGACGGAGTTTTGACAGAACGCCTATTCGCTGGATCTCCTGCAATAACTCGCGTTGAAAGTTACTGAAACCAGTAGTCTTTGACGCTCAAACAATTGCCCGATCCAGCTGCGATTCCGTCAAAACTCCTATGGAATTCGATCGTTGCTCACATGCTATCTTTCATTTTTTCTCTAAATACCTGAAGACTTTCAATCATAAAAATAAGAAAATTCAGGCTGATGGATGTATGTTAAACATTATTGTTTTTCAATTTTTGTAGTGGTAGACAGATGTTTATTATAAATGCTAATATAGTAAAATATTCACCCCCACCAATAACTTCAGTTCATCAAACTACCCTACAAATCGGTGCTTGTAGATTTTAGCTAAACTTCTGTTAACGAATACAAAAATTATCAATTAATACCATACAACATACACACTGTATAGTGATTTGAATTACGTAAATTATTTGAATATTATAAAAATGGTTATATGTCGGCGACCGTAGGAACACGCCTGCACTTAGCGAGTGGATGATCGTAAGATCATTCAGGAGCTTAGTACAGCTGCGTAGTGAGTCGAGCGAGAGCGCGTCGCAGACATATAACCATTTTTATAATATTCCACCAATAATTTCCGTCATCAAACTACAATTTACTCCCCAAAACTTATACCAATCGTCTTAGCGTCCTTAATCATCTGGCACTTCGGATCAACATATTTTAATTTTCCGGCAACTTCAGATAATGGAACCTTTTTTGTATCTTCATCAACGATACCAACCATATAGCCATACTCTTTATTAAGGATTAATTCAGCGGCATATGCTCCAACTCTTGTAGCAAGTACACGGTCGTAAGCACAAGGAGCACCACCACGCTGTGTATGTCCTGGAACGGTGACTCTGATCTCACGATTTGTTTTTTCTTCTAGTGCAGCTGCAATCTCATAAGCAACAGAAGGATATCTTCTTTCTGCAAGTTTTGCCTTATACTGTTTCTTCTTTAACTTCGCATCTTCTTTTGAAATAGCACCTTCAGCAACTGCGATAATCGAGAATTTCTTTCCAGCTGCAAAGCGGTTTTCAACAACTTCGGCTACTTTATCAATATCATAAGGAATTTCAGGCAGCAGGATTACGTCAGCTCCACCAGCAATTCCTGATTGCAGGGTAACATGTCCGACTTTATGCCCCATAACCTCGATGATAAATACACGGCTGTGAGAAGAAGCTGTTGTATGGATTCGGTCGATCGTATCAGTTGCAATATCAACGGCACTCTGGAATCCGAATGTCATTTCAGTTCCCCAAAGATCATTGTCAATTGTCTTTGGAAGTGTTACAACATTTAAACCTTCTTCACGAAGCATATTTGCAGTTTTGTGAGTTCCGTTACCGCCAAGAACTACAAGACAGTCTAATTTATATTTGCGGTAATTACTTTTCATTGCCTCGACTTTATCAAGACCGTTTTCATCAGGGATGCGCATCTTTTTGAATGGCTGTCTGGAAGTTCCAAGAATTGTACCTCCACGGTTTAAGATTCCAGAAAAATCATCTGGTGTCATACGGTCAGCAATATCGTAGA
>JAHZAT010000086.1 GCA_019423795.1 Clostridiales bacterium | reverse complement strand
ACCCGTTCTTCATAAGAACCGCAGCAACTTTTACATCATATCATGTTCTTTCTTACTTGTCAAGAACTTTTTTAATTCTTTTTTGAAACATTTTTTCAAATCCCTTTGAAACAATATGTTCCTCACTGTCTCTCACAGACAGCTTAAATATAATATCATGCCATTTCTTTTATGTCAACACCTTTTTTCATTTTTTCTATTTTTATTATTTAACACTCTCATCATTATTTCAAAAAGAAGGTATCCTGCAAATGAATCATTAAATGACATTTGCAAAATACCTTCTTTTTATTGTTGTAATAATTTCTGTATTTCTATCTGTATCTGCTGTTTGATCATCTGTTCTAATGGATTCGTCTCCACCATTGTCTGCATAACTTCACTTCCGCCAACGATCTGAGCATATTCAGATTCCATTCCAACATGTGGCATCAATGAAATAAAAAATACAACTACCATAATGATCAAGGAACCTTTGATCAATCCAAGTGCTGCTCCTGCTACCTTGTTAATAAACCCAACACCTGGAACCCTTGTAACTTTATTTGCAAAACGTATTACCACTGAAAAAATAATTTTACATACGATCATCAACCCCATATATGCAATCATATATGCAATTCGATCTGTAACAATCGTTCCCTGGATTTCTGGTACATTTTGAATCACTATTTCTTTAAAATATGCAGCGCCTTTATAAGCGATCGCAAAAGTTAAAATCCATGATGCAAGATTCAGCATACTTTTAATGAGTCCTCTTCGATAACCTATGATCATCTGCAAGATCAAATAGATTCCAAAAACAGCTACGATAATTTCTCCCATATGTACTCCATTCTAGTATATCTCTGATAAATTTGTACTATTTTCATAGGTTATCAGATATTTCTGTCTTTTTCCTGTTGGTGAAATATTGACAATCCGTTTCTTAAAGTCTTTCTTAAACATTTCATGTCCAGCAAAATTCACAATTGAACAATGATAATTTCCAGCCAACAATAATTCTTTCTCTCCTAATAATAATTTATTATATTCTGAAGAGAATTTATGTGACATCAATTTTCTTCCTGTTTTATTATATACGACTGCTTCATATTTTTCTTGATCTGTTTTTTTCTGATCTTCAAATACGAATGCTGCGTAATCATCATTCACCGCAACACTACTCACATCTTTATCAAATGATATCGTTTGCTTTTTAGAAATTGTTTTTCCTACTTTAAAGAAAATCATCTGATCATCTCCAATTGCCACAGCTTTAGAATCACCCATAAAGCTCACTTTCGGAATTACCGTATCTTTAAAATCAAAGCCACCGATCATCTGATCTCCACTGTCTTCACCTTCCTGTCCAAAATTATACAGTGCAACTCTGCTTTTTACATTAATCCCATCAACGACAAGATAACTGACTAAAAGATTTTGTCCATCTGATGACAGATCAATATCCATTGGATATCCATTTTGATCAGATGTGACTTTGATACTTACAAGTTTCTTCTGTGCTGCATCATATAATTCTATATAATTTCCATTATCACCGTGAAGAATTAAAGCAATTACACCTTGTTTTGCCACTTCCAAATCTACGATTGGATAAGATACACTAAATTTTTTCATCTGTCCATCTGAATCAAGTAACGCAATCTCATTCCCATTCTTGGATGCAACTACAATATAGTCCCCACAATAAGATGCCTGTGGATTCTTAATGGAATATGTTTTATTCCATTTTTCATTTCCTTTTCCATCTAAGAAAGAAATCCCATCTTCGCTGTAACAGATCGTTCCTTTCTTATATGCAAATGACTGAAATGATTCTGTCAGCTCTTTTGTGATCGTTTTTACAACCTTCATCCTGTGATATGTCCGATAGCGATATGCAAATATTGTACATATACATACAACCACAAACGCTATGATCAATCCCATACGATATTTTTTCTTTTTTTCTCTTAGAAATAATGCATTTTGAATGTTCTCATTGGAATTGACATAAAGAGAAAACCCTGATTTCGTCTTTTGTTCCATAAAATACCTTCCATTTTCTAATCAATCATCATCTCTGAATACAGGTAAGTATACCTTATTCAATGAAATGTGTCCAGTCTACACATATTTCCTAGTTTAAATATCATCGAAGTGTTCCAGGAATGATCAACTTCTGTCCGGGGTAAATCTGATTTTCGTCAGACAATGCATTTGCCTTTTTGATTCTTTGAACAAGCTTCTGGGTCCCATATACCTTCCGACTGATCGATACTAACGTCTCTCCACTTTTTACGGTATATGTATAAGACTTGTATTGCCCAGAACTTACTTTTTGAGTTTTCTGTTTTTGTTTTATTGTGGGTTGTGTTGTTTTTTGTTCCTTTTTATGTATTGAAGTTTGTGTTGCCGAATCTAATGTTTTTGTTATTTTTACACTCGTTGTTGATGATTTTGTTGATGATTTTGTTGAAATTTGATCCGACACCCCTTTTCCCATCGTATGCACCGCACCATTTACAACCTCTTTAAAATTTATACTCTGATCTTGTCCAGCATAATAATACATCGTACCTCCCATGATCATCATGATCGTAACTGCTGCTGCCGTTGAAATATTCCGAATCCTTCCTTTTCTCTGATTACTCTTGGTCTTTTTGGATATCTTTTCACGAAACTGCTGGATCAATTTCTCATCTCTTCGACTCTCCATCATTTTTTCATATGTCTGCACCTCTTTTATATCTTGTCTTCGTTCTACAAGATAATTCTGCATCATCGGATTTTTTTCATAATATATATAGTATCCATTTTGCCTTGAGAGATCTTCTCCTCGAAAAACATAAAATGCATCTTCTCCTTCCAGATCATCCATCATATATAACACTTTTCCTTCTCCTGGAAAATTTTCAAAATGTGTCTTTTTTATTTTATCATTGAGTCGAACCGAAAATCCCATTCTTAAAAGTGCCCATCCGATGACATCCAGACCAGAAAACAATCGCTCCTTCTGTTGATATATCTCTCTCCATACTTCATCATCAAATACTGTTTCATCAAGATCCAATTCCAGATTCTGTCCCTCGATCGCTCCTCTTATAAAAATAACAAGATCATTTCCAATCTGCTTTTTCTCTCCAAATAAAATTGCTCCTCTTACATATGTATTTTTGTCCATGGATAAAGAATTTAAAAATGTTATAACGTAATCTTCAATATATACTTTTGTGTGTCCTGCTGGACTTCCAATCTGCCTGATATTTTTAGGCAACTGCTGCTCTGTTTTCACGAAAAAACCTCCTTTTCTTCCATTTCACAAAAACCTTATCATAAAGAGATAAAAATTTTTATCAAACAACGTCGAGACGTTAAAATTTTTTTACATACTTCTTTTCTTTTTGTATACACTAAAAAGAGAATTTAAATCAGGAGGACGATCTATTGTTAAAAAAAATATCTTACTATCATCCAGATTCCCCTTATGCTCTTATGAAATTTCAAAATGATCTGCTACATTATCTCAAAATAAAGCATAAAAAAAATCAGCCCCTCGTCATTGTCTGTATCGGTACAGACCGCGCGACTGGTGACTGTCTTGGACCACTCGTTGGTCAGGCATTGCTTCCTTCTCCTCAATATTCAGTTTTTGGGACTTTAAAAGAACCTATTCACGCTAAAAATCTCAATCAAACTTTTAAAGAAATTTATTCTGTCTGCCAAAATCCTTTCATCATCGCTGTCGATTCCTGTCTCGGTTATGCACAGCATGTTGGATGTATTACACTCTCCCCTCTCCCACTGCTTCCTGGCCGAGGCGTTTCAAAACAACTCCCACCGATCGGACAATTATCAATCACTGGAATTGTAAATGTCTTTTCTGATTCCGTTTCAAACGAATCTGTAATTCAAAACACTCGACTTCACACCGTTATAAAATTAGCGGATTTTATCACAAATGGTATAAAATCCGCTAATATCCCTTCTATATATCAAGTTTCATGTCCCCATCCTTGATCAATCCTGCTCTACGCATCGCTTCCGAAATAAAATATGTCAAAAATGCAGGAGCTATGATCTGCATGACCAGTATCATGACAATAACAGTCACTGCAGAAATTCCTCCTGTTGTCATCGTCTTATATGTCATCATTGGTCCCACAAACCCTGCCGTTCCCATACCAGAACCAATTGCATTATTCGTCATTTTTAAAACTACAGTAGAGATCGGACCAAGAATGGCACTTGTAATGATCGGTGGCAGCCAGATCAATGGTTTTCTTACAATATTGGGAACCTGTAACATCGATGTTCCTATTCCCTGTGCCAATAGACCTCCAATTCCATTCTCCCGTAAACTGGCCGTCGCAAATCCGATCATCTGTGCACAACACCCAATCGTTGCTGCTCCTGCGGCAATTCCAGAAAGATTCAAAATAATTCCAAGTGCTGCTGAACTGATCGGAAGAGTTAACGCCATACCCATCAATACAGAAACAACAATTCCCATCAAAAATGGCTGCTGTTCTGTTCCCCATCGAATCATCTCTCCGATCTGTTTCATGAGATCTGAAATATATGGTCCAACCGTTAACCCCACGATTCCACCACATACGATCGTTGTTAATGGCGTCAAAATAATATCAAGCTTTGTTCTTCCAATGAAAATCCTTCCAATCTCTATTCCTATGTAAGCCGCTACAAATGCTCCAAGAGGCTCTCCTGGGCCACTTAATAGGATTTTGCCACTTGAACTTACACTTCCATTCAATAAGCCAGAAGCAAAAGCTCCGATCATACCCGCACTTGCGGCAGATGCACATACAAGTGTTGATTCTCCTAATTTACTTGCAACTCCAATTCCAATTCCAGCTCCCGTCAATACTTTAGCAATCGATGCAACCATAACGATCATATTTCCTATATCTCCTCCTATGATCGTTCCGGCTTGTTCTAAAATCGTTCCAATGATCAATGTTGCAAATAATCCTATTGCCATTCCTGACAATCCATCTATAAAAATCCGTTTTAAAATTTTCATGCTCCATCTCCCTTTTAACATAATGTTTTTTTTAGTATAACATACCTATTTTGCTTTACAAGAAACAAAAATACTTCTATACTAAGTCAAAAGAAGTAACTATTTACCAATTTATTAAGGCAGGAGTTTATTTATGTTTCGTATGTGGGGCAAGATTTTTCATGAAAATCATATGTTAAAAGACACTGTAATCTGTATAGATAGTGATCTGAATCGAACTAGAAAAGTATATCAGGCATTGGAAGAGATCTGTTATGAATTTGATCTTTCTAAACCACTCTGGCTTGATCACAATAAAAACGACTTTATCCATCATTCAAAAACCAGATTTAATTCTGACAGTTTTGTAGAAGATATTGATTTTGATTTTCTTGAAATTCAGGTAATTGAAGAAGACTAAATAATTTTATATTTTCTTTTGAAATCGTTTACAAAACCACAAAACAAATGGAGATTATTTATATGAAGGGAAACGGTCACCCCACAAACAATCAGAATATTTCTGAATATGTTGCACTTTTATATCAGAAATATTCGCATAAATTATACTGTAATGCTTTTCATTACACGTCAAATCCAAGTATTGCTGAAGATGGTGTTCAGCAGATATTTGAAAGAATTCTTTTACATCCTGACACAGCATTACATGTACCTGAACACGAGATTATCTATTATCTCTTTGCTATACAGCGTAATGTGATGTATACACTAACTATGGATGAGTATAAAAATTCTCACTATCCTTTAGATTATGATGATGGTAACGATATTTCTCGTAATCTCATTGATCCTGAGGATCTGTTTATCCGTTATATTTATCTTGATTCTCTCAAGATCATTTTCTCAACACTAACACCCGATTTTCGTGATACTATAATTTTTCATTATTTCTATGGATTTAAATATAGTGAGATTGCATGTATGTTTCATATTTCTGAAAGAGCAGTTAAGAAAAGAATTGCTGTAGCCAAGAAACGCGTAAGAACCATGTTTCAGAAAGAGGATTTCCTATGAACAATACAAATAAGAATATTTTTTTATTTTCTGGTTCCCTTTTTTCTTCAAAAATCGGTTTACTATATATAAGGGAGTGAACATTGTATTTTAAACGCATAATAATAACAGCAGGATTACCGATTACAAGATAACAACAGGCAGTCAAAAAAACAGGACACCCTGTATTCGTCCGTATATAGAATATAATTTTCATTGATGACAGGTCTCATCTCTGAATCATATCTCAGATATAATGGATTCTCTCTTATAAATTCCACAAATGTATGGATTCTCATCATCTCCATACAAAATACAACAGGTCAGAGATTAATACTCTGACCTGTTATTCATTTTCTATTTTGTTGTACTTCCAAAGCCGCCATTTCTGACTTCTGTTGCATCATCATCGATCGTAACTCCGTACTGCATAAAGATTCCCTGTACCATGCCAGTTCCCTGTGCCACTGAAACTGTCTTACCTTCATTGGTGTCATTTGTTAATTTTACAAAAATGTGACCTTCATTGTCGGAATAAAAATAATCGCTGTCAATAATACCGACTGTATTATTCATCTGAAGACGGAATTTAAATCCTAATCCACTTCTTGGAAAAATATTTAATACCCAATCAGATTCAATAAAAACTCGGATTCCTGTTGGAATCTTGATTGTTTCTCCTGGTTTTAATTCAAAATCAACCGGACTAAAAAAGTCGTATCCTGCTGATCCTCTAGTCGCTCTCTTTGGCAATTTGATCTGGTCATAGATTTCTTTGATTTCTTCTTCTGAAGCTCCTGGAAAACTATCATCCCAGCTTTCTTTGAACTGTTCAAAACTTACTTTATGAAATTGTGCTATCTTATTCATCTGTATCTCCTAATTATAAATGATATTCTGCGTATCTGTTAATATTTATAACGTTCCTTATTTTATCAAACTAACGAATTTCTTTCAATAGTCCGGCAGTTTTTTCAATCCTTCAAATCGGTATCCATCTTTTTTTAGGTTTATGATCACTGTCTCCAACGCTTCTGCGTTTGATCGCGATATATTATGTATGAGTGGAATCGCACCTTTATGCGTATATTTTTGAAAATGTTCTATCACATAGTCTTTTCCAGGCTGTTGATCCACCTTAAAATCCACGTAAGCCATACTCCAGAAAATTGTCCGATATCCCATCTTTTTGGTTAATGCTAGTGTTCTCTCATTATACTCTCCCATTGGAGGCCGGATAAAAGGATCCATATCATATCCTGTTGCTTCTTTACAATACTGTGCACAATCTATGATCTCCTGTTTATTATCGCGATCTGACAATGTTGGCATGCTCTTATGATGTACCGTGTGATTTCCTACGATATGCCCCTCTTTTTTCATACGCTTTACGAGCTTTGCTTCCTCTCTGATAAATGGTTTTGTTACAAAAAAAGCTGCTACAACTTTTTGTCTTTTCAAAACATCCAGAATTTTTGGAGTAAATCCATTTTCATATCCGCAATCAAACGTCAGATAAATCTTTTTTTCTGTGCATTTTGGATCTACATAATATGCATCATATTTTGACAGATCTATTTTCTGTGAAACCTCTGGCTGCTGATGTTCCTCATTTCTTTTAAACCACCAACTTTCAATCCCTTGCGAAACATTTCCCACCGTCTTGTATATCTGTATTGTTGAATCTCGATGTGTATCTTGCTTTTTCTTTTTCTGCTCTTCGGTTTGCCCCATACATCCACTAAATAATATTCCTGTTATACAAACTAAGATCATCTGAAAAATTCTTCGATATTTCATAAAAGCACTCACACAACCTCTTTTTCTTATATGTATTATCCAATTTCTCACTTTATAAGTCTTTTATAAAATCTTTTAATATCTGCAGATCTTCATCTGTCAGCTGACATTCTCTGGAACTTGCAATCTCTCCCCAATGCTCTTCGATATTCGCTACCTGTTTCTTTTCTTTTTTTATCTCTTCTTTTTTCTTATTTTCTAAATTTTCTTTATAATTTTGTTTTTTTGTATAATTCAACATTCGATTTGGTAATATGTTTTCCAAATAGTTGATCAGATTAATTTTTATTTTCCTCTTCATCTGATCCATTTTTGTTAAATAATCCATCATAAAGATGGAAATTCCACATACAACTCCAATAATCAAATTTCTTCCCCAGAAATTAATATCTGCATTCATTGCTATTCCACGAATAGCGCCCAGACATCCAAGACCTACACAGATAATTGCACAAAACCCTGGAATCTGTTCCAGGAAAAATGAATTTATCCCCAATATCTTGTCCGCTTCAAAATATTTATCCACAATACAGCTGATATTATTCACTTTTGTTTGCAGATTATAATAGTTTTCTATTTTCTTTTTTAATGTGCCGATCCAATACCGTTTTGGTCTCTCCATTTCTTCTGAAGATACTAACAATCTATGATAATTTGCCCAAACTATGACCTTAGTAAGAACTGCGATCACCATTGCTGTTATAAATCCTTTCATAAAAAAAGTTTCCCTTAACATTTCCATAGATACCACTCCTTTTCATCATATATATGTTACTTATGATTATAAAAGGATATCTATCGAAACTTAAGAGAAACCGTCCTACAAAGTTAGACTACATTCTGTCTAATATTCCAAGAACAAGACGAACAATGTGTTTTATTGCCGCTTTTTCAAATTCTTCGTAACTTCCTGCTGCTTCCTGATCTGCTTTATCAGAGATCGCACGAAGAATGATAAATGGAATCTGATTTAAATGTGCTGCCTGTGCCATCGCTGCACCTTCCATCTCTGCACAGTATCCATCAAATTCATTGATCAGATAATGTTTCTTCTTATTATCTGAAATAAACTGATCACCACTGACTACTCTTCCAACATAGCTGTGGATATCTGGATTCACTTCGTCACATGTCTTCTTGGCAAGTTCGATCAGATCTTTATCTGCTTCAAAATAAGAAGTATCCATTCTAGGGATTTCCCCAACTTTATATCCAAAAACAGTTGCATCTACATCATGCTGAACTGCATCTTTGGAGATTACAATATCCCCAATCTCAATGTCTTTATATAGTCCACCTGCAACACCTGTATTGATCACAGCTTTTACATCAAAACGATCTGCAAGAATTTGTGTGCATAATGCCATATTTACCTTACCAATCCCACTCTGCACGATCACAACTTCTTTATCTTTTAACTTTCCGCAATAAAAATCCATACCTGCACAGGTTACTTTTTCTTTTTCTTCCATAGCTTCGATCAGCTGACTGACTTCTTCTTCCATGGCTCCAATGATACCAATCATATGTTATCTCCTTTTCTTTTATGTTGATTTCAGTTTACGAGAAATCGTAATTTATGTCAAATAAGAATCTCTTGAAATACACTCTCTCTTGCACTATAATTTGTTGTGTATCTAGGCATTTTACCAGATACTGAATTTTTGAAATATATTTACAGGAGGATAATAGAATTATGGTATATAAAACAAAAGGAACTTGTTCCAGTGAAATTGAATTTGAGGTAGAAAATGGAATCTTAACAGATATCCATTTTGTTGGTGGATGTCAGGGAAATACAACTGGTGTCGCTGCATTAGCAAAGGGACTGCCTATTGATGAAGTTATCGACAAATTATCTGGAATTCAGTGTGGTTTCCGTGGAACTTCTTGTCCAGACCAGCTTTCTAAAGCACTGATCGCGTACAAAGAAAATAATTAATCGGGGTGAAAAGATCATGAAACGAATCGTATTAACCGGTGGAGGAACTGCCGGACATGTTACACCAAATATGGCACTTGTACCGAAACTGATCGATGAAGGATATAATATTTATTATATTGGTTCTTACGAAGGTATGGAAAAGAAACTGATCGAAGATATCGGTGTTACTTACTATGGAATTTCTTCTGGAAAGCTTCGCCGCTATTTTGATATCAAAAACTTCTCTGATCCATTCAGAGTTATCAAAGGATTTTTTGAAGCAAAGAAGATCTTAAAGAAACTTCGTCCAGATGTTGTATTTTCCAAAGGTGGCTTTGTCACTGTGCCTGTTGTGATTGCTGCCAAACAGCTCCATATTCCCGTGATCATTCATGAATCTGATATGACTCCAGGATTAGCAAACAAGTTAAGTATTCCTAGTGCAAGTAAAGTATGCTGCAACTTCCCTGAGACAGTAAAACTTCTCCCTGAAGGAAAAGCTGTACTAACAGGTTCTCCGATCCGTGAAGAATTATTTACGGGAAAATGTGACGAAGGACTTCGTCTGTGTGGATTTACAGAAGAAAAACCTGTACTTCTTGTTATTGGTGGAAGTCTTGGATCTGTTGCGATCAACAATGCGATCCGCAGTAACATTGATGCGTTACTTGAAAAATACCAGATCATTCATCTGTGTGGACGTAATAACTTAGATGAAAGCCTTGAGGGCAGAGAAGGTTACAAACAGTTTGAATATGTCAAAGATGAGTTAAAACATTATTTTGCATGTGCAAATGTTGTTGTGTCCCGTGCTGGAGCGAATGCAATCTGTGAGCTTCTTGCACTTAGAAAGCCAAATATCCTGATTCCTCTTGGATTAGAAGCCAGCCGTGGAGACCAGATCCTAAATGCTGAATCTTTTGAGAATCAGGGATACAGCTATGTGCTTCAGGAGAAGGATGTTACAAGCGAAACTTTATTGAATGCTGTTAACAGCGTTTATGAAGATCGTGATAAATATATTGAAGCTATGAATCATAGTAAGCTTGCAAATCCGATTGAGACGATCGTGAATCTGGCAAATCAGTTAGCTTCTCGAAAAAAGAAACGATGATTTTATTAATTGCTCATAAAAAACGAGAGAAATTAAAAATTTCTCTCGTTTTTTATTTTTACATGTATTATATCCAAAAAAATTAAAAAATTAGCATATTTTTTAATTTTTTATGTTATACTTCTATTATTATTAAAATTCACTTTATATTTTTTAAGGAGGACAACTATGGATTATCACATTTTAAAAAAATATCGATATACAAACCGAAATCAATTTGAATCTATCTATTCTTCCCGATATGAAAATGAACTGGCATTACATTATGATTTTGAAATTCATGGTTTTCCATGCTTTTCACTCCCAACTACCGAAATTTTAAATTTAACATCAAGAATCTATAAACTTACCCAGACTTTAATCTATTTAAAATCAAAACTCCCTCAGATTGCTCTGGAGCAATATACTCAAACTTGTCTTGTAGATGAAGTAAAACTTACAAATGAAATTGAAGGCGTAAATAGTACTCGTCGTGAGATCCAAGATATATTAAATACACAATCGATCACACAAAAAAATATGCGTCTTTATGGATTAGTTCAAAAATATAATTTACTAAAAAATTCTGAAAAAATTTCAATTCATAATTGTTCTGACATTCGAAATATTTACAATGAATTAGTGAGTGAAGAAATTAAAAATAATGATCCTTTGAATCTTCCAGATGGAATTTTTTTTCGAAGAAAATCTGTTTCCGTTTACAATTCACATATGAAAGAAATTCACCGTGGAATATCTGGAGAAACCGAAATTATTGCCTGTATGGAAAAAGCTTTATTTATATTGCATAATAAATCCATTCCTCCTTTGATTCGAATCTCCGTCTTTCATTATCTATTTGGATATATCCATCCATTTTATGATGGAAACGGAAGAACAAATCGTTTTATCAGCAGTTATCTTTTATCCAAGGAATTAGAGCCTCTGATCAGCTATCATTTAGCAAAAACAATAAAACAAAATATTTCCAAATATTATAAAAGTTTTGATTATACAAATGATACTGATAATCGTGGTGACCTGACTGGTTTTATTACAAATTTTCTAGAAATTATTCTTGCATCCATTGAAGCATTAATCGATTCTCTGGAAGACAAAATAGAACGTTTGCATTATTTCGAGCGAATATTATTGTCTAATTTTAAAGATAAAACGGATTATGGAATTCTTCATTTACTATTACAGAATTCTTTATTTGGTCTGGAACCATTGTCTGCCAGAGAAATGGCTGAAATGCTTGATAAATCTTATGTTACGATTAATAATCGTTTGAAGAAAGATTCCATCAAAACACTATTACGATCTGATATACCTCATAAATATGATTTGGATTTAGATAATTTAAAAACTTTATGATTAGATAACAACAAAACACGAGACTGCTACCTTCTATGGCAATCTCGTGTTTTTATTTTTCAGAAAAACTATACGCTACTATTTATTTTTTCATTATTTCACTTTGCAAGATCTTACTGCACTGTATGCACCGTAAACTTTAGATTTTCCTACTGTCTTGTATGCACGTACTTTTACAAAATATTTTTTCTTTGCTTTTAACTTCTTGATGACTTTCTTATATGTCTTGTAAGATTTTACTGTGTATGTCTTTGCACCTTTGAAGTTTTTCTTAGTTGCGATCTTAATCTGGTATCCAGATACGTTTTTGTCTTTCTTCCATGTAACTGTTAATTTTTTCTTTCCTGCTTTTACTTTTGCTGTCTGTTT
>JAHZAT010000085.1 GCA_019423795.1 Clostridiales bacterium | reverse complement strand
ATCACAGAAAGTCAAAAAGACCGGAGATAACTATTCCCGTTATCTCCGGTCTTTTTATTTCTTGTAATTATTTACTCTTTTATAATTATTTATTCTTCGCAGCTGTTGTTGTGTTCTTAGCTGCTGTTGTAGTAGTTGTTGTTGCTGCTGTAGATGCTGTTGTAGCTTTATATTTGAACTTAACTTCTTTCCACAGATCCTGATCTACAGACTTCTTGTCATCCCACTTCTTGTCAGCATCTTTTGTCCACTTCTTGTAGACTTTCTCGTATGCTGCCTGCTGTTTTTCCTGAAGCAGTGTGGATTTATTTGATGCAGCTGCTGTTGTGTCGTTTGGATTTAACATCTTGATGATCACGTATGCATCGTCTAATTCTACGACTCCGCTTACCTGGTTCTTCTTAAGTTTTGCTGCTGCTGTTTCGAATTTTGTTCCTAATGTGGCTTTTCCTTTTGTATAGGATTCTTCGTTGTCAGAGTTTACGCTGAACTTCTTAGCTACAGAGCTGATACTCTGACCTTTCTTGATCATCTTTAATGCGGATTTTGCTTTCTTTAGCTGATCTTTCTTCTCAGCGGCTGTCATGTCTTTTTCTTTTCCTGTCTTGCTGTCTGTTGTCTTTGTTGTGAAAACAAGTTTGTAGACTTTGACAGTTTTGGCTTCGTCATCTGTTACTGTAACGTTTGCTTTCTTGATGATCGCCTGCATAACTTTACTTGCGATCGTGCTTTCTTCGTACAGTTTCTGGATCATATCTTTATCTGCTTCTGTCTTCTTCATGACTTTCTTACCTGTTGAGTCTTTTGCGAAGGCAGTTACGCTTTCTTTGATCTGCTTCTTCTCAGATTTTGTTAACTTCACGTTGTAGTCGTCTGCGTGTGCTGCTAAAACTTTGATCTGTTTTAACTGGTTGATAACGCTGTCTTTGACAGACTGCTGCATTGTGATCTTCTTTCCTTTGCTGTCTGTTCCGACCTGCATAGACCACATGCTGTCTCCGAAGTATGCTCCGTACTGAGCTTCTGCCTGATACTGCATGATTCTTGCATATACATGTGCTTCCTGGAATGTTACTTCTTGTCCTGCATATTCAAATAATGTCTTCTCATTCTTGCTTTTACATCCTGTAAATAAAGAAAGAGTTAACGCAAGAACTGCAGTTAAACATAGCAACTTCTTTGCTAATTTCTTCATTTCATTTTCTCCTTCATATTATGATTATATTAGGCTAATGTCTGGCGATATTATAGCACAAACTTATTGGATTATCAATGAATTGAGCGAGTTCACACAATGTTCAATCTTTTCTAACTGCTTCACTTTCTTTGTCTTTGACAGATCCAGTACAAATGTCGGATTCTTGCCTGCCTGGAAGGATAATTCACGTTTGTATTCTTCTAATACCACTGGAATTTTTTCTACGTCCACGGCTGCATCTGGTTTCATTTCAAATGAGACTTTTTCTCCTTTTTGTTTCACATCTGTCATATAAGCGTGGTGTGCTAATGATTTCAAATATGCAACATATAACAGATTGTAGACTGCTTTCGGCATTTCCCCAAAGCGGTCGATCAACTCATCTGTCATATCTTCCATTTCATCTTTGGATTCAATAGATGAAATACGTTTGTATAATTCCAGTTTTTGATATTCATTATACACATACGTTGATGGAATAAATGCATTGATGTCGAGATCGAGTGTTGTGTCAAATTCATCCTCGTCTTTTAATTCGCCTTTTAATCTCAAGACTGCTTCATTCAGCATCTTGCAATACAGATCGTATCCAACTGCTTCCATATGACCGGATTGTGCCTGTCCCAAAAGATTTCCTGCTCCGCGGATCTCCAGATCTCGCATTGCGATCTTATAACCGGATCCCAGATCTGTAAATTCCCGGATTGCCTGTAATCGTTTTTCTGCGGTTTCTTTTAACAGTGTGTTTTTTTTGTACATCAAAAATGCAAATGCATTTCGATTCGATCTTCCGACACGTCCTCTTAACTGATACAACTGGGACAACCCAAGCTGGTTGGCATCGTGAATGATCATTGTGTTTACATTCGGAATATCTAGTCCTGTCTCGATGATCGTTGTGGATACCAATACATCGATCTCATGGTTCATAAATCCCATCATGATCTCTTCCAGTTCGCGTTCTTTCATCTGTCCGTGGGCAAATGCAACTTTCGCATCTGGAAGCAATCTCTGTAATTCGGCTGTCACTTCTGCGATATTATTGACGCGGTTATACACATAATATACCTGCCCGCCACGTGTCATTTCGCGGTAGACCGCTTCTTTGACCAGTTCTTCATTATATTCCATAACATATGTCTGGATCGCTCTTCGGTCATGCGGTGGTTCTTCTAATACACTCATGTCACGGATTCCGATCAGACTCATATGCAGGGTTCTTGGAATTGGTGTAGCAGATAATGATAAGACATCGACATCTTTTTTCATTGTCTTGATCTTTTCTTTATGTGTCACTCCAAAACGCTGTTCTTCATCAATTACGAGCAGTCCCAGATTCTTATACTGCATGTCTTTGGACAATAAGCGATGCGTTCCGATCACAACATCTACCGTTCCATTTTTGAGTCCTTCGATCGTCTCTTTCTGCTCTTTTGCTGTGCAGAATCTGGACATCATGCGTACGGTGATCGGGTAATCATGAAATCTCTGTGCAAATGTATTGTAATGCTGCTGTGCAAGGATCGTGGTTGGTACGAGATACGCCACCTGTTTTCCATTGTCTACTGCCTTAAATGCTGCACGGATCGCTACTTCTGTCTTGCCATACCCGACATCTCCACAGATCAGTCGGTCCATGATCTTCTTGCTTTCCATATCCCTTTTCGTATCATCGATCGCATTTAACTGATCCTGCGTTTCATCGTATGGAAATAATTCTTCAAACTCTTTCTGCCATACAGTGTCCTTGTCATAGACATATCCTTCTTTTGCCTGTCTTAGTGCATATAACTGCACGAGTTCTTCCGCAATATCTTTGACTTGACCTTTGACACGTGTTTTCGTCTTCTTCCATTCATTTCCACCTAATTTATGAAGTTTCGGCTTTCTTGCATTTGCACTTGCGTATTTTGCGATCTGATCTAGGGCTGATGCTAAAATAAATAAATTATCACCGCCCTGATATTCAATACTGATGTAATCCTTTTCAACCCCATCTGTTGTGATCTTTTCGATTCCGCGGTAAATACCGACTCCATGTTTTTCATGAACAACGTAATCACCGATATTGATATCTGCAAAACTTCGGATCTTTTCTCCTTGTTTTTTCTTCTCTTTCTTTCGGCGCTTTTTTTCTTCTCTTCCTTTGAAAATGTCTCCTTCTGAGATCAATACCCATTTGGCTGCCGGATATTCAATTCCTGTCAGAAGCTTTCCTGCTGTGACAACAATCTGCCCTGCTTCCACTCCATATTTCAAGTCCTTATCATATGTCACAACCAAACCATTTTCTCTCAGATCACTGCTTAGACGTTTCGCTCTTGTAACAGATGGAGAAGCAACAACGATCCTGTAGTCCTTACTCTGATATTTGGTAAGATCTTTGACTAACTGCTCAAAACTGTTGTTATAAGACTGAATGGATTTTGTATCCATAAATAAGATTCTAGCAACTCTAAAATCATTGATCTCAGCAGATAAGATCGAATAACATAGCATCTTATGTTTCTCGATCTGATATAAAATACTCTCATAATTTGTCACCGTATTTGCCTGTTTAGGCAAAAGATACCCACCTTCCAGACGGCTTTTCATACTCTCTGAGAATTCCAGATAAAATGCATCTGCACGTTCTCTGATATGTTTTGGTTCATCCATATAGATCATGCTTTCTTCTGGAAAATAATCTAAGATGCATTCTGTATTTTCATAAAAATATGGGAGATAACCTTCTACTCCGATCAACATATGAAGTTCCCTTAATTCCTCACGAACACGGTCCATTTCTTTTCTTAGGCGGGCTTCCTGATCATATTTTTTTTCTTTTTTAAACTTCTGTGATAACTTCTCATAATCTTCTTCCATATTTCGAAGACCATGTTCAATCCTTGGCTGGTTTAAAATGATCTCTGATGCCGGATAAATGGTCAGAGTATCGACTTCTTCGATGGATCTTTGGCTTTCTTTATCAAAACTTCGGATCGAATCAATTTCATCTCCCCATAGTTCGATACGATATGGGCTTTCCTGCGTGTATGGGAAAATATCAATGATTCCTCCTCGCACAGCAAACTCGCCTGGAGCCTCAACAAATGGTGCTTTTTCGTAGCCTCTGGCAACAAATTCTTCTGCGATCGTTGCCTCTTCCAGTGTCTCTCCCATTTTAAACGTCATCTTATGATTCTTGATATCACTTAATGGAACAACCTGATCCATCACAGCATCGATCGTCATCACAAAGGTTCCACATTTGTCATCCACGATCTTCTTGATTGCCAGCATACGGTCTCTTGCGATTGCATTTCCATGAACATCGGCTGTATAGAATAATGGATCTTTTGCTGGAATATACTGAACCTTTTCTCCAAAGAAATGACTTGCCTCAACCCATTGTCTTGCTTTGTTCTCGTCTGGTACGATGATAATCTTAAATTGCTTTTTCTTATGATTTCCGATCAGACTGGTCAGATGCCATTTGGCTGTATCGGTGCATCCTGATACAAGAACCGGGCCACAGTAATCTTCGATCTCATCCTTTAATTGTCTGTATACCGGATCGTCTTTTAATATATGTTCTAACACTTTCTATCCCTACTTTTTCTTATTGTGGCGGTTCATCGCTTCTGTGATGTCGCCCATAACGATCAGCTGTACTGCATCGTACACTTCATCAAAACGTTCCGCAAAGATTGCCTGTTCTTCTTTTGTAAAATGTCCTAATACATAATCTGCCAGATCATATCCTTTTGGTTTCTCTCCAACACCGATCTTCACCCTTGGGAAATCCATACTTCCTAAATGACTGATGATACTTTTCAGTCCATTATGTCCCCCTGCACTTCCCTTTCTTCGGATACGCAGTCTTCCAACATCAAGGTCGATATCATCATGAATAATGATAAAATCTTCTGGCTCTAATTTATAGAAATCCATGATTGGACGAAGACTTTCCCCGCTTAAGTTCATAAATGTCTGTGGTTTCACAAGAAGGACTTTTTCTCCTCCCATATAACCAGTTCCGATCAATGCCTTGTGTTTCCCTGTATTTATACTTATGCCTTCTTTGTCTGCAATATAATCAAGGGCTTCAAATCCAATATTGTGTCTTGTGTTGTCATATTTCTTTCCCGGATTCCCCAGTCCGACGATTACTTTCATAAGATATCTCTCCTTTTTCCATAGAATCTATAAAACTGACAAACACCCGGAAATCAATGGATTCCCGGGTTGTCTTTTTCTTTCTTAGTTATAGTATATCCCAATTTACAATTCTCAGCAAGATTTTTTCTAGTTATAATGCCTGAAAGAATTCTCTTGTCTTATTTACCTTCTTCATCAATGTATCAAACTGTTCTGGTGTCAGTGACTGTGGTCCATCACATAATGCTTTGGCTGGATCATTATGAACTTCTACCATTAATCCATCGGCCCCAGCTGCGATCGCTGCTAATGCCATTGGCTCTACCATATCTCTGATTCCTGTTGCATGAGATGGATCTACCATGACTGGAAGATGGGATTTCTTCTTGATCATAGGGATTGCAGAAAGATCTAATGTATTTCTCATAGCTGTCTCGTATGTTCGGATTCCTCTTTCACAAAGGATTACATTTTCATTTCCACCTGCCATAATGTATTCTGCACTCATTAACCATTCTTCGATCGTTGCTGCAAGTCCTCGCTTTAATAAGATTGGTTTATTGATCTTTCCTAATTCTTTTAATAATTCAAAGTTCTGCATATTTCTTGCTCCAACCTGAATCAGGTCCACATCTTCGAATAATGGAAGATGACTTGCATCCATGATCTCTGTAACAACTGGAAGTCCTGTTGCTTTCTTAGCTTCTAATAATAATTCTAATCCTTCTCCATGAAGTCCCTGGAAAGAGTATGGGGAAGTTCTTGGTTTGAAAGCTCCTCCTCTTAATAATCCTGCACCAGAATTCTTCACATCGTTTGCGACTTCTGTGATCTGTTCTTTTGTCTCAATAGAACATGGTCCTGCGATCACCTGGAAGTTTCCACCACCGATCTTTACTCCATTTACATCAACAACTGTATCGTTTGGATGGAATTTTCTGTTGGCCTTCTTGTATGGCTCCTGAATACGCTGTACATTTTCAACGATGCTGTTTGCCATGATATGACGCATATCTACAACAGATGTATCTCCCACTAATCCAAGGATCCTTGTGTTAACACCTTCGGATTCGTGGATTCCCAGTCCCTGCTCTTCCATCTCTTTCTTTAATGCGTTGATCTTTGCTTCTTCTGCCTGTTTCTTTAAAATAATAATCATGATGTTCGTCCTTTCCTGGCAAGTCGTTTCTATCCTGCTTCTCTGGTGCGGCCTTTGTTTCTTTGAGTAAAAAGAAAAGGCATGCACTCTGTTGCAAGAATGCATGCCTTAAATGTTTTACTCTGTCGGTTTAAAGTGACATAAGTTTTGGCGATGATTCATTGCAACAAAAATAGTCAGGATAAAAATAATAACCCTGAAAGCTAAAGTAATAAAATGTGCAATTATTCATCTTACTTGTTGTCATCTTAGTTTCTCCTTGTTTTGATGTTTTTACGATACATGAATTTTTTTTCTGTGTCAATAGATTTATAGATGTTTTTTATAAAATCCATAGACCGTATTTATGATTTATTTTATGAATTATAAAATTTATTTTTTGCGCACTGCAAGAAATGATGCGATCAACGCTGTGATCGGTACTGTTAATACAACACCAAGACTTCCAGATAGTCCTTGCATAATCTCAATTCCGATCACATAAGAGTTCGCTAACTGTCTGTAGCTTAAATCATATGCGTAATTGATCACTAATGTTGTCATTGCACCGCCCACATAAGCAAAGATCAGTGTATTCGTCATCGTTCCCATCATATCTCTTCCAACATTGATTCCTGATACAAAAAGTCGTTTCATGGACAGTGTTTTGTCTGTTTCATAAATTTCCTGAATCGTAGATGCAATAGACATACCAACGTCCATGACGGCTCCTAATGCTGAAATGATGATTCCGGCAAAAAGCAATTCTCCGATCTTTATCTTCGTATTTTGTCCGACATAGTTCAATGCTTCGATATCCGATACATTATATCCTGTGATTCCTGCTGCTTTTCCAAATGCCATCGCTGCCACTGCTGCGATCACGACTCCGATCGCTGTTCCAAGGATCGCAGACACTGTTTTGCTCGAATATCCACCAAGAAGTCCTAATGTTACGATCGTTGTCAACACTGCTACAATGATCGTCAACACGATCGGTGAAATTCCCCGATACATCATCGGAAACATAATACCGATAATACATGCAAACGCAAAGACAAGACTTAAAATAGCATAAACACCTTTTTTCCCACCAATCGCACATACCACCGCTGCAAAGATCAACGCAAATCCATAGATTGCCATGGTACGGTCCTGACTATATACGGTAAATCCTGTATTTGTTCCACTTTTATTTACGATCACAATGATCCTTGCTCCTACTTTACAGTCAGCTCCAAATAAAGTTCCGCTTGGATTGATCGCCTGTTTTTCTTTTCCTTTGTAGATTCCCGTTGTCATTTTGACCAGGACTTTCTGCGTTCCATAACGACTTCCGTCTTCTGCAAGATTATCTTTTATGATCTTTGTTACAACTGCTTTTTCATATTTTTGTCCTTTATAGGATGCCAATGGCGTTTTCTGAAACTGGTTGCATTTGACTATGATCCCTGCAAATAAACACACTGCTATTGCGAAGATCAAGATTTTTTTCCATGATACTGCTTTTTCCATAAGTTGTCTTCTTTCTATAAATCGTAGCCTTTTATTTATAAAGAAAAATCAGAGAATGCCTGTGTCCGGATCTATCATTCCGGGCGCAGGCTTTTGCTCTGTCTGATAAATTAAGTTACGACACTAATTCTTTATCATCTCTATTTGATTGTTGCTTTTTTGGCTGTGCTGTAGGCTCCATAAATACGTTTTCCGTTTACTGTTTTGTAAGAACGGACTTTGACGTAATATTTTTTCCCTTTTTTCAGACCTTTGATCTTGTAAGATGTTGTTGTTTTTGCTTTTCTTACTGTCTTTTTACCTGTAAATTTCTTGTTTGTAGAATATACAACTTGATATCCTGATGCTTTCGTATTCTTTTTCCATTTGATCGTTAGCTGTTTTTTGATCTTATTTACTAAAGAGATACTCTGTTTCTTTGGTGCTACAGTCACTGTAACTGTTTTGGAAGCTGCTTTGTAGTCTGTAGTTGCTGCTGCTTTGACTGTGATCTTGGCAACTCCTGGTCCTTTGACTGTTACTTTTCCTGCGGCATCAACTGTTGCAACTGCTTTGTTTGATGTTGTGTAAGTGAGTTTACCATTTCCATTTGTTTTTGCATTTAATTTGAATGCTTTGGATGTTTCACTCTTCTTATAAGATGCTGTTGCTGTGATCGTCTGGTCTTTTGTCTGTACTGCTGTTGTATCATCTTTCTTTGTTGTATTTGAGTTCGCATCATCTTTTTTGGTATCTTCTGCTTTCTTCACGATCTTATATGAAGATGATCCGTCTAATACTTTTCCTGTGTCCGCATCGTATGTTGTAACTTCAAAAGAGTCATCTGTTACATTGACTACAGAATAACTTGGTGTCCATGTCTGGCTTCTCTCAGAAATGAAATCCTGTTTTGCTGTGATCAGATTGTAGAATTTAGATCCTGTTGCTGAGTTTGCTTCTAAATATACAGTTCCTTTTGGATTTACAACCGTTCCACCTTTTGTTGTATCAACGATTTCGTAGCAGTTATTTTCTTTTGCGTAATTTGCTGTATTTTCTGTTTTTGCGAATTTATCATGTGCCTGCCCATCACTCTGTAACTGATATGTTCTGGAGTATGTATGGTCATGTCCCTGAAGTACAACATCAATATCATATTTATCCATTAATGGTGTTAACTGTGTTCTTAAAACCATTCCGTCAGAATCTGAATGATCATATCCTGATCCATAAATGTCCTGATGGAACATTACAACTTTCCATTTTGCATTTGGATTTTCTTTGATCGCTTTACGCATAACATTTTCGTGAGTTGCACAGTTGTAATTGTTTGTGTCTAATACGATAAATAATGTATTTCCATATGTGTAATAATAGTCTGTTCCTGCTGCTGTCTTTCCTTCTGTATACTTTGCTGTATTTCTATATCCACTTGTATCAAATGCATTTGGATTGTTGTAATGCATCTCATACTGTGCTGATCCAGAATCGTGGTTTCCGATCGTTGTTGCTACTGGAAGAGATCTTAAAGCATCTGCTCCAAGGTAACCTGCATACTGTTTTTCATTGTTATTGTTATTTACCTGATCTCCCGCGGATGCAACAAAACTTAGATTTGGATTCTGTTTTACCGCATTATTTAATACGTTGTTCCAGTTATAACTATCATTTCTTGCTGCATAGTTATTATCTTTCATCGCATCTCCTTCAGTACTTGTCTGTCCTGAAGATGCTCCAATCTGAGGATCTCCTACATATAAGAAAGAATAATTTTTAAATGATTTTGTAGAATATTTCTGTACATCCTGATATTTTCCGTTCTGGAATACCTGATAGTAGTAAGTTGTATTTTCTTTCAGATCATTTACAGATGCTTTGTTTGAATAGTACTGAACACTTTCGATCGCTACTGCCTGTGTCTGTTTTCCTTCGACTTCTTTTGCATCAGACATATCTGCTTTTGTTGCGATCTTAACTTTTGGTGTTTCTTCTGTCTTGCTGTAGTATGCAAAATTAAGCTGTGATTCTGTCGCTCCTGGTGTTAGGGATACATTTTCATAGTTTGTGCTGTATTTATCCCAGTTTGCTTTCCATGTGGACCAGCTTTCTGTTTTAGAAGCAGATGCATCATTCCAATGTTCTGTCGCTGCGCTGACTGTTGATGAAAGGATTGGAGATGCCATCATAACTCCGCCTGCTAACATCATGGCTGATACAGTTGCTTTTGCTGCATATTTTTTTGCATTTCTTGCTATGTTTCTGCGAATTGTTCTCACAATAAGATCCTCCTTTGATATAGTCAATCATTCTCTGTTG